>CAZHIV010000150.1:0-2529 GCA_964532675.1 uncultured Planctomycetaceae bacterium | reverse complement strand
GTCGGGCGCGAGCTGCCCCGGGCCCAGGCCGATGATATTGTCGAAGCGGATCAGGCCGTGATTGGGTTGCAAATCCGGCGAACCGTCGTCGCCGTCAATGCTGATCCGATCGGCCTGGCCGTTGGCCGTGTCGCCGCCGCTGGAACGAAGCTCTTTGTCCTGCGTGCCGGCATAGCCGTTCAACCCGTTTTGAAGAACGAGGTCCGGCGAAGGCGGCGGAGGGATGATCACCGGCGTCAGCCGACTCGGAAAATCGATCGCCAACTCGAACTGGCTCGCGTAGGGTCCGACCGTGTCCACCCGCTCGGTCTGAAATTGGTCGAGCACCGGCGAATAGGTTTCGAACGCGATCTGGTTGTTCGGGATGTTGAAGTTGATCAGCCGCAGCCAGCCGTCGCCGCCGTTCGGATAGTCCTGGTAGTCTTGCAGCACCTCAAACACCTGGCGGCCAGCATCATTCACGCTGACCTGGTGGTATTCGCCGTCGTTCAATCCGCCCAGGCTGTGGAAGTGCCCGTTGAGCACCAGAAAGATTTGATCGTTGCGTCGGACGAACTGATTCCACAGCGCCTCGCCGGCGCTGCTTCGGCCCGGCGGGTCGTCGTCGATGTGCTCATGCGTGCTGAGGATCACCGGCGTGTTAGGATTCGCGTCAATCACCGATTGAGCCCACTCGATCGGCGACGTCTCGCGAACCGGCGAGTTCACGGTCGGCTGCCACTCCAACGCCAAGTGAATGAAGTCGTAGCCACCGGCAGTGAACCGCTGGAAACTGTTGTTGCCGCTCGGATCGGCGCCGCCGTACCAAGCCTCGCCCGCAAAACGCTGCGGACCGAAGTTGGCCAGGTAATTGACCGTGCCCGTGCTTTTGTTGCTCGTCGTCGCGTAATCGTGGTTGCCGGGCAAGATAGAGTACTTCACCACGCCGTCAAGGACATCCATCGAGGTGTCGGCCCGTTGCCATTCCGTGAGGCTGCTGCCGCTGCTCACGACGTCGCCGAGGTGCGTGACGAACTGGATGTTCCGCGGATTGCCCGCCAACTGGACCTGATCACTGATCCATTGGGTCTGCTGCGTGAATAACGGCGCGTTGAGCGTGCTGTTCACGTAGTTCTGCGTGTCCGGCAGCGCGACGACAGTAAACGGCTGGTTCGCCCGAGCGATGCTGACGACGGCCAACACAAGTATCGCAACGCCCATCCTGAAATGGCACATAATGCTGAGTCTGCGATGTTCCATGCCTTTCGAACTCCCGTGACGTGCTGCGTAATACTAGGCGTAGCATCAACTTTGCGGCCAGCGAACGATATTCGCTCGACTCCCGCGTAACGTCCACACGGACTCACGCTTAACCAGGATTATACCAACCCGATCGGCCGGACGGTGTCGGGATCGACGTGCGCGTGGGGGACATCTTAGCTGCATGCCGGGGCGATCACAGTTTGACGGCGTTGGGCGAAGCTGGATGGGCCGTCTGAGCCGGCCGATTTAACGAGTACCTGGAGAAAGCACGAAGGTGCCGAAAAACGGGTGCCAGATTGCTCCTCACCAGTGTGCGAAATGGCACCGGCCAAGTATGCCAGCAGGGTGGTTTGATAACGCATTTTACGTCGCCCCTTTTTTGAGATCCGCGGCTGGGGGGAGCTTGTTATCAACTCGGCCGTTTCACTTTGAGGGAATGTCCGGTCTTTAGGCCGGCGACGAAAACGACAAGGGCGAGGGCGCCCAGAAAAAACAGAGTGTCGCCTGGAACGCGCATCCAGCGGAGATTCTGCATCAATGGCGTTTGCAAAAACTCGCCGCTACGTGCATACCAGTAGCCGTGTTCCACGGAAGCCCAGGTCTGCATGAGGCCGACCGGCAGCAAACTCAGGATGCACATCGCCATGAGCCCGCCGTTGAGTCCCCAGAATGCAAATCGCAGCAGGCCATCCTTCCATTCGGGCGCAGGAATCAGGACGCGCAAGCAGATAAGCATCAATCCGATGCCTAGCATGCCATACACGCCGAACAAGGCAGCGTGGCCATGGAGAGGAGTCGTGTTCAGGCCTTGCATGTAGTAGAGCGCGATGGGCGGGTTGATCATGAAGCCGAACAGGCCGGCGCCCACCATGTTCCAGAAAGCGACTGAAATGAAAAAGTAAATCGGCCACTTATAGCGCTGCACCCAGACGGTGGCGCGCGATCGTCGCAGGTCATCCATGGCATCGAAGCCGACAAGCACCAGCGGTACGACCTCCAACGCGCTGAAAACTGAGCCCCAAGCCAACGCAACGGTCGGCGTGCCTGAAAAGTACAAGTGGTGGCAGGTGCCGATGATGCCGCCGGACAGGAAGATCGTTGCGGACAGCAGCGCGGCGGCCGCTGCGACCCCCGGCCGAATGAGACTGAGCCGCATGAAGATGAATGCGATCACTGTCGTGGCGAAGACCTCGAAGAATCCTTCGACCCACAAATGGACGACCCACCATCGCCAGTATTCGACAATGGAAAGATGAGTATGTTGTCCCCAGGTCAAGCCGGCGCCAT
>CAZHIV010000149.1:0-7513 GCA_964532675.1 uncultured Planctomycetaceae bacterium | reverse complement strand
GCCGAAGGCGTTACACTCCGAAGCCCAGAGTCGTCGCGAAGCGGCGCACTCTGGGAACAAATCAGTGGCACAGGCCGCTGGCCTGTGCCGCAGTTTTGCAGTTCCTCCGCACCGGCTAGCAGCCGGTGCCACTAGTTATGAGACCGGTTCTAATAAACACCGAAGTTATTTTTGAGGCATCCCTTAGTCCCTCCCCATCGACGGGGAGGGAACGATGGAAGGCGAGTCGCCGGGATTTTCCCGGCGGGGTGAAGCGTTCTAGTTGTGTATGGGCCGGCGGGGTGACGCGTTCTAGTTGTGTATGGCCCGGCGGGGTGAACCCGCCGGCTCGCTGGGCCTTCGCAGCGACGGGGTGGAGGAGGGAGCGCTGGGCGAAGGGGGGCGAAGGGGGACAGTCCCCATTTTCTCAGAGCAGAAAATGGGGACAGACCCCGAGCAGGGACAGACCCCGAGCAGAAAATGGGGACAGAACCCGGAGAAGCCCCTCCCTAACCCTCCCCAGCGACGGGGAGGGAATGAGCTACTGGCGGTTCATGTCGGAGGAGAGGCCGCCGGCGGCGACGAGGTAGCATCTGCGCACGTAGTCCATCACCATGCGGTGGGCGCTGAAGCGCCAAGCGAGGGTGGCGATGGATTCGACCATCATGGCGATCCATTGGCGCGGCAGCCCGTCGACATCGCGGTCGTAGTAGATCGGGATGACCTCCTCGCGCAAGACGCGAATGAGATTCGCCGCATCGCGGGCATCGGTGACTTCGTCGTCGATGTGTTGCCGGCCGATGCCGATGGCGAAGCCGTTGCGTCCGTTGTAGGCCTCGGCCCACCAGCCGTCGAGGATCGAGCAGTTGAGTCCGCCGTTAAGGACGGCCTTCATGCCGCTGGTTCCGGAGGCTTCCTTGGGCCGGCGGGGCGTGTTGAGCCAGACGTCGATGCCCTGCACCAGGTGGCGGGCGACGTTGATGTCGTAGTCCTCGATGAAGACGACGCGGCCGGCGAAGCGCCCGTCGTGGCGGAGGTTTTCGATTTTCTTGATGAGCTGCTTGCCGGGCTCGTCGGCCGGATGGGCCTTGCCGGCGAAGATGAGCTGCACGGGGCGCTGCGGGTCGTTAATCAGCTCGGCCAGCTCGTCGAGGTGGCGGAAGAAGAGATCGGCTCGCTTGTAGGTGGCGAAGCGGCGTGCGAAGCCGATCGTCAGGGCGTTGGGGTCGAGCATGTGGCGGGCGGCTTCGACGACGTGATCGGGCTCGTTGCGTCGGCGGCATTGGCGGCTGACGCGGCGGCGGACGAAATCGAGCAGGCGGTTTTTCAGGTCGCTGTGCGTTTCCCAGAGCTCGCCGGGGTCGACGTCGAACATGCTCTGCCAGACCTTGGAGTCGCCCATCCACTCCTGCCAGTCGCTGCGGAGCACGCGGTCGTAGAGCTGGTGCATGGCATAGGCGAGCCAGGAGGGAATGTGAACGCCGTTGGTGATGTGGCCGATGGGGATTTCCTCTTCCACGCGCCAAGGCCAGAGGTGGGCCCACATGCGGCGGGAAACGTGGCCGTGCAGCGAGCTGACGGCGTTGGCCCGCCGCGAGAGCTTCAGGCCGATGACGGTCATGCAGAAGGGCTCGTTCTCGTTCTGCGGCTCGACGCGGCCCAGGCCCATGAGCTGCGCGGGCGAGATGCCGAGCTTGTCGCGCAAGGGGCCCAGGTGCTCCTCGACGAGGTTGGCGGGGAAGCGATCGTGGCCGGCGGGCACGGGCGTGTGCGTGGTGAACACGGTGCGATGGGCGACGTCGCGCAGGGCTTCGTCGAACGTCAGGCCGTCTTCAGACATGCGCTGGCGGATGACCTCCAGCGGGGCGAACGCGCTGTGCCCTTCGTTCAAGTGATACACGCCGGGGGCGATGCCCAGCGCGCGGAGCGCCTTGACGCCGCCGACGCCCAACACGAGCTCCTGGCGGATGCGAGTCCGCACGTCGCCGCCGTAGAGGCGGGAGGTGAGCTCGCGGTCCTGCGGACTGTTGCCGTCCATGTCGCAATCGAGGAGGTAGAGCTGCACGCGGCCGACGTGCATCAGCCAGACCTTGGCCATCAGGCCGCCGTCGCGCGTTTCGAGCGAGACAGTTACCGGGGAGCCGTCGACGCCGATGGCGGGCTCCATCGGCAGGTTCTCGACGTGGGTATCCTGATACTCTTCCTGCTGGTAGCCGCCGCCGTCGAGGTGCTGCTTGAAATATCCCTGATCGTAAAACAGGCCGACGGCGACCATCGGCACGCCGAGGCTGCTGGCGCTCTTGACATGATCGCCGGAGAGCACGCCGAGGCCGCCCGAATAAATGGGGACCGATTCGTGCAGTCCGAACTCGGCCGAGAAATAGGCGACGGGCTTGGAGCCCAGCACGCCCGTCTCGCGGGCGCCCCAGGTCGTGCGCGTGTTCGACAGGTATTCTTTCAGGCGACGATGGGCCTGGTTGATGCGCGTGTAGAGGACCATTTCGGACGCCCGCTCGGCGAGCTGCTCGGGCGTCATCTCGGCCAGCAGGACGATGGGGTTATGGTCGACCTTGCGCCACTTGATGGGGTCGAGGTCGCGAAACAGGTTCACCACCTCCGGGTGCCAGCTCCACCACAGGTTGCGGGCCAGCGCCAGGCACTTGTCGTACAGCGCCTGGGGCGTGATCTCGGTCCAGTTCTGTCGCTCGATGTTTTCGCGAGGTTCCACAGTAAGCTGGCTCATGAGGGTTAGTTCCTTAGTGTCCGGCAAAACTATGCCGCATCGCTGGCGCGACGGACGTTCGCCCGCCACCCAGCATGGGCCGGACAGTAATTCTCTGCCTGCAGAATCCCGTCAGTTTGAGCAAAATACGGCGATCACGGCAAGGGCGAATTTGCCCGCGGTCGTAAGTACAAAGAACGGCAACACCTTTTCGCAGCGGGAAGGGCCACTCGTCGGCTGTGAGGCCCGGCCCGAAGTGCGCAGGCAGAAGACTCGGACACGCTGCTGCGAATCGATCGACGCCGCCACAAGCCTGGGGGAACGCCGCCCGGAAGGCGCGGCTTCGTCGTGCGATCGTCGACTCGCGTCCTCGGCCAGCGGTCCTGTGTCGCGATACGAAACAGCGGCGAGTCGCCGCGCAGCTATGTTGCGAGCATCGAAGTGCTCCGCAACCCGCGGCCCGAAAAGAATACGCACCAAGTATGTGTTTACCAATTCGCGGTAATGCCCGACTATTCCGCACGGCCGGACGCTTCGATAGACCGCGGCCGTACGTTTTCACAGGCATCGGTGAAAAAGCATGGCGGCATACATCGGGCCGCCCGATAATCTTCAATGCACAAGATCAACGCCAGGGATGCCACGGACGCCGACTTAAGAGCGCCGTCGCAAAACTGTGCATGTTGGGGGCAGGTTGCGGCGGCGCTTTTTTACTCTAGCGCCCGTGCCGGCGCGGTGGATGCATTGTCATCGGGCCGAGGCACGCATTCGTCCCGGCGTTGGCTGCGCTGTTCTACAAACCGGCGAAGCTCGTCGCAGGTCTGCGCCAACTCGGCCGAGATGTTCTCCCGCGGCAGGTAGGCTCCCACTTCGAAAGGTACTTCGTCCGTCGAGGCGCCGGCCGCTGGGCGCGGATCGTCGGGCGCATGGATCAGTTGGGCGACGTCGGCCGCAAATCCGACGGGCGGGCCGCCGTTCTGCCGGAAATCTTCCGCCGAGCGACAACCGACGCCGTCGTGCACGAACGTACAATTGCGGCCGGCGTCCTTGGCCGTGTACAGCGCCGCATCGGCTCGCTGAATCAGCGAGTCGCTGCGCTCCTTGTCGCCGATCATGGCCAAGCCGCCGCTGAGGGTGACGGCGAATCGCTCGCCGTTGTGCTCGACCGTGGTAGCCGCCACGGCGCCGCGCACATTCTGGGCCACGTGGATCGCCTGGTCGAGCGACGTGTTGGGCAGCAGGATGGCGAACTCCTCGCCGCCGTAGCGAGCGACGGCGTCCTCGCGCCGCACGGCGCCGCGCAGCGCGCGGCCGATCGCCGCCAACACCTGGTCGCCGGCCAGGTGGCCGTATTCGTCGTTCAGCTTCTTGAACCGGTCGACGTCGAGCAGCAGCAGCGAGAAGGGCTCGCGTCGGCGGCTCCAGCCGGCCATGCGTTCTTCGAGCCGTTCGTTGAATTCGCGGCGGTTCGGCAGCCCGGTGAGCGGGTCGGTCAGCGAGCGCGAGATATGGGCCTCGATCTCGGTGGCCTGCTCTTCCAACCGGTGCTCGGCCGTTTCCAGCTTCAACTGCAGGCTTTGATTGGCGCGCACGACATGGCCGATCACGTCGACGACCAGCCCGGCCAGCGCCTCGTCGCTGCGGCCGTCGCCGGAGGCGAGCAGTTGCGTCGCCTGGTCGAGCTGGCTGCGATGCTCGCCCACGCTGGAGGACATCTCGTCGGCCAGCGTCTGGAGGCGCTGGGCGATGACGCCGGCCTGGAGCATTTCCTGGCGGCTGCGATGCGCCCAGCGGTCGCCGCGGCGGATCCAAAAGCCGATGGCGATGCCGGCGACCAATTGAACCGCCCCCAGCAGGCATCCGCCGAGGATCAATAGCGTCGTGGGGCTGAACATGCGCGGCTCGGCTGTTGAGGCGGGGTGCAAAGTGCGCGGCCCCTGCGGGAGCGAGCGTGCGCCCTTCAAAAACGTAGCTCCCCCACGCTGTCGCCGGCTGGCTGGCGGCGGCATCGGGAGGGCCGGTTAGAGCGCCCCCTCGCAATGCGCCGGCCGGTGGGGCGCGATTTGAGGGTTTTTGGGCCGCATATAACCGCCGATTCGCCCATCGCCCGCCGCGGCCGGCTCGGCTACCGGGGGATGCGGTTTCTGTTACACTGAGTTTGCAGTTGGTCCCTTCCGCCAGAACGGACGGGCGATGGAACGGTGGTCGTTACCCAGATCAGGTCCCGCTCGGCGCGCGGGACCTACTTGTTTCCATGAAGTTAGCCGACGCATACGGACCGGGCCGATTCGGCCTCTCGTTCGAGCTCTTCCCGCCGAAAACCGCGCAAGGCGTCACGAATCTTTTCCAGCACGTTTCGCGGCTCGTCGAGTTTCGGCCCAGCTTCATCACCTGCACCTACGGCGCCGGCGGCTCGACGCAGGGATTGACGCTCGAGATCGTGGCCCGCGTCCACCGCGAGTTTCGGCTGAGCGTGGCGACGCATCTCACGTGCGTGGGCCGCACGGTCGACGAGCTGCGCGATTACCTGCGGGAGGCGCGGTCGATGGAAGTCGAGAACGTGGTGGCGCTGCGCGGCGATCCGCCCCGCGGCGACACAGCGTTTCGGCCCGTGGAAGGCGGGCTGAAGTATGCCAACGAGCTGGTGGCGCTCGTTCGCGGCGAGTTCCCCGAGCTCGGCATCGCGGTGGCCGGATATCCGGAAACGCACCAGGAGGCCCCCAGCCCGGACGCCGACCTGACCAACTTGAAGCGCAAGGTCGACGCGGGGGCGGACGTCGTCATCACGCAGCTGTTCTACAACAACGACGACTTCTTTCAATTTCGCGATCGTTGCCGTGCGCTGGGCATCGGCCTGCCGATCGTGCCGGGCCTATTGCCGGTCACCAACTGCGCGCAGATCAAGCGGATCACGTCGCTGTGCGGGGCCCAGTTGCCGGGGCCGTTCGTACGCCGGCTCGAAGAAGCGGGCGAGGATGCGGATGCCCAATTCAAGATCGGCATCGAGTTCGCCATCCGGCAAACCCAGGGACTCATCGACGCGGGCGTGCCGGGCGTCCACTTCTACGTGCTCAATCGCTCGGAAGCGGCGGCGGAGGTGCTGGAGAAGGTCTCGCTGCACCGCTAGGTCCGTAAGCCACTTACCACCGGCTACGGCAAATAGATTCGGCCCGCGCCACGCAGCTCGTTAAGCCGCTGCAGGTGATCGATCAATCTACCTGCAACCTGCTCGGCGTAGTCTCGATCGCGCAGCAGGCGAGTCGGATCGGAAATGGTGAATACGGGCAAATGATGCGACTGCCGCTCGCGGCGGATCGTCATTTCGAGCGAGTCAGCTCCCTCCGCGTTGCGGTTTCCCGTGATCAACACTATTCCTCGCTCCTGACACAGCTGCCATACTTCCGCATCGGAAGCATTATCGCGGATGCCCAATCGTTCAAACGATTCAATGTCACAAGACGCTTCGGCCCAAAACTCGGCCCAATCCGGCGACAGCCACACCTGCAATAAGACTTCCAGGTGCCCTTCGACATCATGATCAGCCATGATCGTCGGCATGGTGCTGTTCCTTCGCACGACGGTCTCGGATTTCTTTCAGCCGGCGATCCGATCTCTCCCGGCTCTCATCGACTAGCTTCTGCACCCAATCCGGGTACTTGTAATTGTGGTGCCGATCGAGAATCTTCTGGTATTCGGCCTCGACCTCTTCTTTGTGGGCCTCGATGTAGTCGATGGCCGCTTGGATGTCGCGCGAGGAGAGTCGGAACAGCGCGGCGATTCGGTCGCGGTGCCAGCCGTGCTTGTAGTAATCCATTACGTCGTAGACGGTGATCCTGGTGCCGGCAATTTCCGGACCACGGCCGCGGTTGATGATCTTGGCTTCCGCGATCTTGGATGACATGGGGCTTATCTCCGAGCTGTCGTCGCCGTGGCTGCCAACGATCGACGGCGGGGACGCGACCGCCGCATTGCCATTGCTTCATTATACCCTGATATTATGAAGCGGTGACATGTCAGCCCCTGGGACCGCCGCCGTGACCGACTTGGTGGGCAAAAAGCTGAAAGACTTTTACGTGCTGCGCCGGTTGGGGCGGGGGGCGATGGCGGAGGTGTACCTGGCGCGGCAGCTTTCGCTCGGCCGGCAGGTGGCGCTGAAGGTGCTCGACGCCGAGCTGGCCCGCGACCCGAGCTACGTCCGGCGGTTTCACCACGAGGCCCGCGCCGCGGCGGCGCTGGTTCACGGCGGCATCGTGCAGATTTACGAGGTGGGCGAGGCCGACGGCGTCCACTACATCGCGCAGGAATACGTGGCCGGCCACAACCTGGGCGAGCTGATCCGCAGCCACGGCTCGCTCGCTCCGCCGCTGGCACTGGATATTTTGCGGCAGGTCGCCGCGGCGCTGACGAAAGCGGCCAGCGAAGGCATCGTGCACCGCGACATCAAGCCGGAAAACATCATGCTGGCCCGCACCGGCGAAGTGAAGGTGGCCGACTTCGGCCTGGCCCGCGTGCAGAGCGACCACCCGGCGAGTGGCGGCGGCGGAACGAACCTCACGCAAATCGGCGTCACCATGGGCACGCCGCTCTACATGAGCCCGGAACAGATCGAAGGCCGGCCGCTCGATGCGCGGAGCGATATTTATTCGCTTGGCGTGACGGCCTATCAGATGGTCGCCGGCGAGCCGCCTTTCGGCGGCGACACGGCCCTGGCCGTCGCGGTGCGTCATTTGAACGAACCGCCCGTGCCGCTGGCAACGCGGCGGCCCGGACTGCCGCCGCGCTTCAACCAGCTCATCGAGCGGATGATGGCGA
>CAZHIV010000148.1:0-3292 GCA_964532675.1 uncultured Planctomycetaceae bacterium | reverse complement strand
ACGGACCAACAAAAATCCATGAAACCCCAACGGGGTTTAACTAATGTGTAACGCCTACGGCGTAAACGATTCATGATCGCTCGTTCCCAGAGTGCGCCGCTTCGCGACGACTCTGGGCTGTGGAGTGTAACGCCTTCGGCGTAGAGATTGCCGAAGTTATTCTTGAGCCATCCCTAAGTCCCCTTCTGTTGGGCGCGCCTACTGAGCCGGCTATCTATGATTTGCAGTATGGCTTGGGCGACTTCCTCCTTCGGGCCTGCCAGCGTGGCGATCGCTTCGCCCGCCGGCGTGAGGACCTCGACGTCGTTCGTCAGGGCGCTGATGGCCGAGGGGCTGTTGGAGACGATCAGGTCGCAGAACTTGCGTTCCAGCTTGGCCAGGGCCCGGAGGCGGTGGTCTTCCGTCTCCAGCGCAAAGCCGACGACCCAGCGGCGGCCCTTCTTCGCGCCCAGCGTGGCAACCACATCATCCGTTTCGATGAGGTGCAAATCGATCGGCTGGCCCGTTTTGTTGATCTTGTGCGACTCGACGCGCACCGGGCGATAGTCGCACGGCGCGGCAGCGCCGATCAGGCCGTCGCAGTCGTCGAACTCCGCGGCGGCGGCTTCGAGCATTTCTTCCGTGGAGACAACCGGAACGACGCGAGCAGCAGCCGGATATTCGATCTCGACCGGGCCGGTAATCACCACGACCTCGTGCCCCAGCGCTAAAGCCGCTTCAGCCAGCGCCCGCCCCATCCGCCCGCTGGAAGCATTCGTAAGATAGCGCACCGGGTCGAGGTACTGCCGCGTGGGGCCGGACGTGATCAGAATTCTGGCCACTTTATTAACCACAGAGGACTCGGAGTACACGGAGTAACTGAATCAAATCCAAACTCTGTGCCCTCCGTGTACTCCGTGGTAAAAGTCTATTTTGCTTGGGTTGCCAGCAGACTCTCGATCGCGGCCTGGATGTGCTGCGGCTCGGCCATGCGGCCGGGGCCGGTGCGGCGGCACGATTGCCAGCCGGATTGCGGGTCGATGAATTGGTAGCCGTCGGCGCGGAGCGTTTCGATATTGCGCTGCACGGCCGGCTTTTCCCACATGGCGGAGTTCATCGCCGGGGCGAACAGGACCGGGCCCGTGAAGGAAAGCAGCAGCGTGGAGAGCAAATCATCCGCCAGGCCGCAAGCGGCTTTGGCGAGGATGTCGGCGGATGCGGGCGCCACACACAGTAGCTCTGCGCGGTCGGCCAGTTCGATATGAGCGCCAAGCGGGTAATGGCGGTCGAACGGGTCGCTGACGACCGGGCGCGCCGAGAGCGCGCGGAACGTGGCCGGGCCCACGAACTTGCGCGCGGTGCGGGTCATCACGACCGTCACCCCGTGGCCCTGCTGAACGAGCGAGCTCACCAGCGCGGCCGTCTTGAAGGCCGCGATGCCGCCGGTAACGCCGATGATGAGCTCGGAAGGCATGTGAGTAGGTGAGTAGGTGAGTAAGTGAGTAGGTGACGAGTACGGTTGGCTGCCTACTCACCGACTCACTTACTCACCGACTCACTAACCTTGCTACAAGCTGGCGAAATCGAACTCCGGCGGGCCGGCGCCGATGGGGCCGGTCTCGGCGAGGGTTTTCAATTCGTTCGACTGGTCGAGATAAATCTTGTCCTGCAGGATTTCCTGGACGATGATTTCGAGCTTGTCTTCGCTGCCGGCGTCGACGAGCGGGCGCGCCCCCGCGTTGAGGGCCACCAGCCGCTTCTGGATGAGCGTCGAAAGCTTGAACCGGCCACCGACCTTGTTGACGATTTCTTCCTCTTTCAGAGCTTCGATCATGTGTACGTTCCTGGGTAGGTCAGGCTGTGCCTGACGATGCTGTCTATGTCAGGCACAGCCTGACCTACGATTGGACGATGCCGAGTTTATTGAGAATCTCCGTGATTCGCTCGATGGCCCGATCTACGGTGTCGTTGATGACTTGGTATTGGTACTGGTCGGCGCGGGCCAGCTCGCGACGGGCGACTTCCAGCCGGCGCTGGATGGCTATCTCCGGCTCCGTGCCGCGGGACCGCAGGCGGCGCTCAAGTTCCGCATCCGAGCTGGGACGTAGGAAAATCGTGAGGACGTCCGGGAATTGGCCGAGGACCTTTTCGGCCCCTTCGACGTCGATATCTAAAATTACCCACTTTTGGTCGTTCGGGCTAGGCGTAACCTCGCTGAGCAGCGTGCCGTACCAGCAGCCCTGGCCGAAGACTTCGCAGGATTCGAGGAACTCGCCCGCATCGCGGCGGCCGGCAAACTCCTCGGGGCTGAGGAAGTAGTAGTCGACACCGTCCGTTTCGCCCGGCCGCGGCGGCCGCGTGGTGGCCGAAACGCTCAGCCGCAATCGGTCGGGGTGCCGCGCCAGCAGCTCGCGCAACACCGTCGACTTGCCCACGCCCGAGGGCCCGGAGAGGACGAGGAGGCGGTTGGTGGCGAATAAGTCCGTCATGAAAAACGGCGCCGGAACCGTGGGAATTTCGGATTTCGGATTTCGGATTGCGGATTAGCGTTTTCGACGCGACGTTCGTATCGAAGCGACTATCATCGCCAATATCTCGTCGGCCTCTGTCATGAGATTCTTCAACAGGGCGGCGCGGATGTAGCCAAGCTCGGCGATCATTTCGAGCCAATAAATGGCCTCGTCCGCTTCCTCTTCGCAAATACCTAACTTCGCTCGAAACTCAGCGTCGCTTCTCGCTCGGCAGGCGGCGCGATAATTTGCGCCGACAGAAGTACCGCACCTCAGCAATTGCTGACCAATCGTCTGCGGCGCACGCCGCGCTGGAAGCTTCTCAACGACCTTCACGGTGCGAATGCCAAACAGTTTTGTTCGCTGCTTCATTTGATCGGGTGTCATCGTACGACGGCCTATGGATTGGAAGGGATCGTTGACGCTACATAGTCAATTGCGTCCCATCTTAGCCAATCCGAAATCCGCAATCCGCAATCCGAAATCGCCTTTACTCCACGTTCTGAATCTGCTCGCGGATTCGCTCCAACGCTGTTTTAATCTCCACCACCAGCCGCGAGATTTCGGCGTCGTTGGCCTTCGAGCCGATCGTGTTGATCTCGCGGCCCATTTCCTGGGCAATGAACTCCAGCTTGCGGCCGGAGCTTTCGGACAGCAAGAGCGCGGCCTCGTACTGCTGCAGGTGACTGCGGAGGCGGACGATCTCCTCGCTGATGTCGCTGCGGTCGGCGAACAAGCTCACCTCGCGCAGCAAGTCGGCCGGCTCGACCGTGACCTTTACGCGCGCCTTATCCGATAGGGCC
>CAZHIV010000147.1:0-2562 GCA_964532675.1 uncultured Planctomycetaceae bacterium | reverse complement strand
GACCTCCGGTAACTGCAATGCGCGCACCAAACAACGGTAGGACTTTGTGCTTCGGTGATTCTCGGCCGGGCAGGTCGCTAGCGTCCGCAAGTCGATATCACATGTTCACATAGCTGCTGTCGGGATTAGCGAGGAGTGTCGCATTTGCCCGGCGATTGTCTCAGGCCATGCTATTTTGCACGTTCACATGCGGCGCAGCATGCGTTTGAATTTCGCCCACGGGCGCGTGTTGGCCACGTCCGCCGCGGTGAGGCCGGCGCGGCGGGCTTGGAGGGTGCCGTAGCGGAGGACGTCGAGGCCGGTGGTGCTGTGGGCGTCGCTGCTGATGACGAGGGGGATGCCGTGGCTCTTGGCGGCGGCGCTGGCGACGTCGTCCAGATCGAGGCGGGCTGGGTTGGCGTTGATCTCGAGCATGGTGCCGTGCTTGGCGGCGGCGGTGAACACGGCTTCGAGGTCGACGGCGTAGGGCTCGCGCCGGTTGATGAGGCGGCCGGTGGGATGCGCGATGATCGCGACGTGCGGGTTTTCGATCGCGCCGAGGATTCGCTCGGTGATCTGCTCGCGCGGCTGCTGCTGGCCGTAGTGGACGCTGGCGATGACCCAGTCGGCCTCGGCAAGCACGTCGTCGGGCAGATCCATGCCGCCTTTTTCGAGGATGTCGCACTCGATGCCTTTGAGGATCGTGAAGTCGTCGAACTCGCGGTTGAGCCGGTCGATTTCCTTCCACTGTTGGCGGAGGCGTTCGGGATTGAGGCCGTTCGCCATGCTGACGCGCGGCGAATGGTCGGTGATGGCGATGTACTTGAGGCCGCGCTGGATGGCGGCCACCGCCATCTCGCGCAGGCTGGCCTTGCCGTCGCTGGCGGTCGTGTGCATGTGCAGGTCGCCGACGAGATCGGTGACTTCGATGAGCTCGGGCAGCTTGCCGGCGGCGGCCCAAACGAACTCCTGGCGAGCTTCGCGAATCTCGGGAGGGAACCAGGGGAGGTCTATCGCCGAGAACACTTCATCTTCGGTGCGGCCGGCGATGTAATGCGGCGAATCGGGATTGGTATACGACTGGTCTTCGCTGGGGGAACCCCCGGCGGAGCCGGGGGCTGACGGTCGTTTCCCGCTGCGTGCGGGGTCGGAAGACCCGCGCACAACACGTGCCGGGTCGGGAGACCGGCGCACAACACTAGACTCACGCACAACGGTGGGCGGGCGGAAAACACCGTATTCGTTGATGAGCAGGCCGCGGTCTTTGGCCATGCCGCGGAGGATTACGTTGTGGTCCTTCGAGCCGGTGAAGTACTGCAGCGCGGCGCCGAACGACTTGCTGGGCACGACGCGAAGGTCAATCTGCAGACCACGGCCGAGGCGGATCGACATCTTCGTGTCGCCGCGGCCGAGCACGGTGGCCATCTCTTCGAATCGCCCGAGCTGGTTCATGGCATCGTTCGGATCGTCGGCATCGACGAGCAAATCGAGGTCGCCGATCGTTTCGCGGCCGCGGCGGTAGCTGCCGGCGATTTCCATCTGGCGGATGCTCTTCACCTGGCGCATGTGGGCGAGCAATTCCTGCACGATCTCGTCGGCATGAGCCCAGTACATGCGCACGTGGGCGGTCGCGGCGGCGTCGATGCCGGCCAGGATTTTCTCCTGCGTCTTCTTGCCGAAGCCTTTGAGCGCCTGCACCTGATCGGCTTCGCACGCGGCACGCAGCATGTCGAGCGACGTGATGCCCAACTCCTTGTGCAGCGCGGCCGCCTTCTTCGGCCCCATGCCGGGGATGCGAACCATCGCCAGCACGCCGCCCGGAATTGCGGCCCGCAGCTCGTCGAGCATGGCGACAGAGCCCGTGTCGAGCAGCTCGCCGATTTTTTGGGCCAAGTCCTTGCCGATGCCTTCGAGATCCGTGAACTCACGCGTGGGATCGGCGGCGATCTTCGCCAGCGGCTCGGGAAGGTCGGTGATCCGCCGCGCCGCGTTGCGATAGGCCCGCACGCGAAACGGATTGGCGTTTTGAAACTCCAGCAGATCGGCGATCTCATCGAAGATCGCGGCGACGTCGCGGTTGGTCATTCCGCCATTTTAAGGCAGACACGGGGACAAGGAGAGGGGGAGATAGGGAGACACTGACTCTCCTTTTCTCCATGTCTCCTTGTCTATAACGACACAAGTACCGCGTCTGAATCGGACACGCGTTCGCCAGCAGGCATCGAAATGGTACACGCCGCTTCGCGCTCCACCTCGGCCCACAGGGACAGCTTGTTGAGCCCGTCCAGCGCCGCCACTTTGTAGCACTCGGCCATCGTGGGGTAGTTGAACACGGTGTCGCGGAAGTAGTCGATCGTGCCACCCAGTGCCATCACGGCCTGGCCGATGTGAATGATCTCCGTGGCGGCTTCGCCGATCACGTGCACGCCGAGCAACTTGCGAGTCTCGCGATGGATCAGCAGCTTGAGCATGCCCGTCACGTCTCCGGCCAGTTGGCCGCGAGCGATATGGCTGAACCTCGCCTGGACCCCCTCCTGCCGCACGCGCGCGTCGGTGTGAAGCTCCTAGTTCTCGCGCTCAATC
>CAZHIV010000146.1:0-11692 GCA_964532675.1 uncultured Planctomycetaceae bacterium | reverse complement strand
CTTGTGCAGTATGCGTGATTCAAGGCATCTGGCGTGACAAGCGAACGCCGGCAATTATACTAAACAGTTTGATATGCCATATCACGCGACTGCGATACGGGATGCGGGGCCGATGGGTAGAGCGATGACGATCGCCGGGATGGTCATCGGCGGCCTATTGGCGTTGATGTTCTCGATGGACGCGTTTCTCGGCATCCCCTTCGGTGGGCGGGAAGGCATGATGCTCCCGGACCTGGGCCTGGCAATTTGCGGCGCGATTCTCGCCTATCTCGGCTGGAATGCCTTTCGCGAGAATGCGTGAGCCCCCTACGCGGCTCGGCGGAGGATCGATTGTTGCGGCGAGGGGGACCGGACTTCGCCGAGTCGGGCGGCGGCGCCGCGCAGCGTTTCAACCTGCACCATTCCGCGATCGCGCAGTTCGGCCACCCGCCGCATCAGCCAGGCGACCGTCTTCTCACCTCGCTTTCCGGCTTGGGCAACTGCCGGCGCGTCGATCGTCAAATGAAACGTGGCGGCGTTGCGCCCCGACCTGCGAATCCGCTGCCACGTCGACCATCGGCCGCTCGAAAGCCAGCCGCTTCGCACGGGAAGCGTCGCGGCGACGGGCATTTCCCAAACGCCATAGTGCATCGCCCGCGGCACCGCCAGTTGGCGGCTGGAGGAAGGATCGCTCACGCCTGCAACCGCGCTGATCTGCTGCTTGACAATCAGATCGATGTGCCGTTCGATCGGGGCCACGCGTGGCACCAGGCTGCTGATCTCGATTCCTGCAGCGCGGGCATGCGAAACGCGGCGGACCAGCTCGCGTGCAAAGCGGGTGCGGCCCGCGGTCGGGCCGAGCCAGTGCGCGTCGCCCAGGATGGCCATCTCATGGCCGGCTGCCGAACGCAAGACGAGCGCGGTGGCGCCCGAATGGGCCGGATCGCTGACCGCCCAGGTGGCCGGCAAATGAAGCGAATCCATTAGTCCAATCAAGCGCCGGACGACGGCGGCTAAGTCCCGCGGCCCGCCAGCGCTTTGGCGGTCGGCGACCGGGTCGAGATGAACCGTGCACAAGAATTGCCCGACTCGATACTGTTGCCATGAGCGTTGGTTCGTGGCCGACATGCATTGATCCTCGCGGCGCGGTTTCCCCCCCTCCTTTTCGGCGACGCTGCTGGCATAACTCGACGGAAATGCTGTCCGCGAGGGTCAGGCAAACGGGGTAAAGAGTGCAGTTGCGACGTCTGAACAAACGGGTTACGTAAAGCGTTATCGGTTACGGCATCCCGACTGTGCCTA
Organism: uncultured Planctomycetaceae bacterium; assembly: GCA_964532675.1. Taxonomy (GTDB): domain Bacteria; phylum Planctomycetota; class Planctomycetia; order Pirellulales; family Lacipirellulaceae; genus JABDGM01. The sequence continues at coordinate 10,411 of CAZHIV010000146.1, read as the reverse complement.
CTACGTCCGGGTGGGCATGGGCGGCGTGGGCGGCTGATTCCATCCGCGCCGCGGCATGGGCCACGGCGAGCCCCAGCAAGAGAGCGACGGATAGCTTGACGCGATCGTGGCGGTGGAAGTGCAGCTCGGGCAACAGGTCGCTGAGCGAGATGCACAGGAACGTGCCCGCCGAGAAGGCCAGGGCGCAGGCCACATACCATTGCGGCGTCGCCGATGCGGGGCCGATCGATTCCGACATGAGACCGAAATAGAACAGCAGCGCGCCGACGGGAATGGCCAAGGAGAACAGCGTATTGATCGTGTGTCGCCAGGGCAGGCTCCAGCCGCCGCGGGCCATCAACATGCCGATCGTCATCGCGTCGAACGGCTTATGCAGCACGATCACCAGGAACGTGCCGAAGCCGGCCAGCCACGAACCGTCGCTGCCGTGCTGCACCGCGGCGGCCAGCGCGACGCCGTTGAGCACGCTGTGCAGGGCGAGCCCCAGAGCCGCGCCGCTCCAGGAAAGATCGTGCGGAGCAGGGTGCGGGGCGTGGGAAGTCGGAAGTGAAATTTCGCGAACGTCTGTTTTGCGATCCGCGTTTGGCGCTCCGTGCTCCCGGCTACCCTGCCGATCCGGCACATCGTGGTGGTGGTACGAGAAGAATCGCTCGATGAAAAACATCGCCAGCATTCCAGCCAGCATCGAGAGGAGCGTCACGCGAACGGCCTCTCGGCTCGCGGCCAAGGCGGTTGCCGTGGGATCGTCGAGGGCGGGGCGGGACGACGCGATGGCGGCCGCGGCATCGGCCACCGCGTGTGGCAGCATGTGCAGCACCGCCACGCCCAGCATGACGCCCGCCACGAAGCTCACGGCAAATTGCATCCAGCGGTGCGTGAGTCGAAACCACACCGGAATCATGCCGCCGACAATCGACGCCACGAGGATCAGTGCGCAATAATAGGTGAGCAGGGTGAGGGGCATCGGACGAGAGTTCAGGGTTCAGGGTTCAGGGTTCAATCGCGAGGCGGCCCCAGTATCATCGGCACTTGATGTGGCGGCAATAGCTCGCGGGGAGTTTGCGATTCGTGCGCGCGTGTATTCAACGAGTGAGCGAGGCACAGGTGACCGTCGATGGCGTGGTGACGGGCCGGATCGGGCGCGGGCTGGTCGTGCTGTTGGGCGTCGCGAGAGACGACGATCCGGACCGCATTCGTTGGCTGGCGGAAAGAATTTCCGGCTTGCGCGTCTTCGACGACGAGCAGGGTAAAATGAATCGCTCGCTGGCCGACGTCGGTGGGGCGATGCTTGTCGTCAGCCAATTCACACTGCTCGGCGACTGCCGCCGCGGCCGGCGACCGAGCTTCACAGCCGCGGCCCCGCCCGAGTTGGCCGAGCGGTTGTACGAAGCGTTCGTCGCCGCGGTGCGAGCTGCCGGCATCGAAGTTGCCACCGGCCGCTTTCGCGAGCACATGGACGTATCGCTGGTGAACGAGGGGCCGGTGACGCTGTGGATCGATACGGCCGAGTTATGAGGAGCGAGGAGCGAGGAGCGAGAGTGATTACTGCGGAAAGCTCGTGGCGGGCCGCTTGGCCGTGTCGTATTCGTCGTGGATGGTGGCAGGTGCCGGGGCCGCGAATTGGAAGGCGTCGTCGGGGGCAACCGCTTCGTTCGGCGGCTGCTGCGAAGGAGGCACGTAGTTGCCGGTCGCCGTGCGGGCTGCATCGAGTACCTGTTGGGCACCGGGAAGCGAGCTGATCGTGCCGAAGTTATCCTGGAACTGCTGGTACTGGCCGGCAAAGGAGGGATGGCGCGATTCGAGGCGCTCGAGCACGGTCGGTTCGCCGAGAATCATCATGCCGACGATAACCAGCTTGGCGTAGGTGGAGAAATTCGCCCAGCGGTCGTCGCCCCAGACCTTCATCGCCGTGCCGAACGATCTTTTGATTCGCCACCGGCCGCTTTTTAATTCGCTTGAGTTGATCTCGTCGAGCAGCAGGTGCGACATGAAGCCCGCCAGCACGCCGCCCGCTTTGTAGCAGCGAATATCGATCGGTGACGTGCCGCAGATTAGGAAGGCGATGCCGGCGAAGACCAACCCGGCCGGGATGCTATGGAACATTCCCCGGTGGACCGTGTACTTACGGATCATCTTCGTGATGCCAAATCGCACGAAGAGGTACATCGAGATAGCCACCAGCACCATGGCATCGTGGCTGAGCGCTAGCGTCTGGAATCGGCCCACCAGCAGCATCGGCGCGACGGCGGCGGTGAACGCCATCGTTTCGCGCAAGGGCACGCCGTAGTCGCTGTCCAGGTCGGGCAGCATGCCGGAGAAACCGCACAGCGCCCCGGCGACCAACGCCGTTTCGGGCGGCATGTCGTACAGCGCGTAGCCGGCGCCTGCATAGCCGCAGCCCAGCACGGTGCTGGTCGTCACGTGCATGCGAAAGCCGGCCATGGGCAGTGCGAGGGTGAGTAGGTGAGTAGGTGAGTCGGTGGCTAGCGCGGACTGTAGGTTAATGGTTGCCGGAGCCCAAGAGCAGCGGCCGCGCGATGCTAGCGGCCGGCGGGCGAATGATCTTCGCCGATTGCTGGCACGACGCTATAGTCGTCGCGGACGACCTTAGCGTCGGCGGCCACGCCGAATCTTAGCGTCGGCGGCCACGCCGAATCTATCGCCGCGAACGTTCGCCGGTATATTCGTCCTTGCGGACGACGCTAAAGGGCTGTGGAAACGGTACTGCGAACGGCACGCGCCGTTTGCCTGCTCACTATGCAAACTTACGACCTCTTGATGCTGGTGGTCCTCGTCGGCACGACGCTGTTCGGATTCTGGAAGGGCATGGCCTGGCAGATCGCGTCGCTGGCTTCGCTCGTGGTGAGCTATGTGGCCGCGCTGCGGTTCAGCGAACAGCTTGCGCCGGTATTCGGCGAACATGCGCCGTGGAACCGGTTCGTGGCCATGCTGGTGATTTACATCGCCACGTCGTTCATCATCTGGACGCTGTTCCGGCTGGTGTCTGGCGCGATCGACAAGGTGCGGTTGGAGTCGTTCGACCGGCAGCTCGGGGCGATGTTCGGCCTCGCCAAGGGTGTGCTGTTGTGCGTGGCGATCACGTTCTTTGCCGTCACGCTGCTGCCGCCGGCCCAGGGCGAGGCGATCGTGGCGTCGCAATCGGGGCGTTACATCGTCGCCCTGCTCGATAAATCGCACTCCGTCTTCCCGCCGGAGATCCACGAGGTGGTCGATCCGTATCTCCACCGGATCGAGCAGCGTCTGAATCCGGATTTCCAGCCGCACGGGCAGGATCTGCAGCAGTTGTGGCAAAGCCAGGTGCAGTCGCCGGCGCCGATCGGCGGCGTGCCGGTGCCGTGGCCGCAGCCACAACAGCTGCCGGCATGGCCCACCGAGACGCACGGGAGCGATTCCGCTTCACAGCGCGATCCCTACTCGGTGCCCCGGGAGCCAAACCCCTTCCCGGGCCCCTATTCGGCCGAAGTTCCGACCAGCCGCGATTACTAACCCGGCAATAAATCTGCGACCGCCGGCCCCCGAATCGTCGATCCGGCTGCCGTGTAAAAGTCAGAGTAGGGCGGCCGCGATCCCCAACAAGCTCACCAGGAACGCAATCAGCACCACGACCGCGGTGATGCGCAGCCAGCGCGGTTTCGATTGCCCAGACCACATCGCCCGCCGGTCGGCTTCGGAGAGCCAGTAGCCGCAAGCAGGGCAGGCTTCGGCGATGCTGGCCACGTCGGCACCGCACTCCGGACACCGGCCTGTTTCTTCGTCCTCGAGCTCATCGTCGTCGTCGTACCAGTCTTCGTCATCCTCTGGTTCGTCGTCCATGATGGATCAACTCCGGCGGCCAGCGATTCACAAACGACGCAGCAGGCGACTGAGCAGCGGATGCGTTATTCTCCGAGGAAAACTGCCACCGAAACGAACATAAGAACGATTATCGGACGTTGGGCCCAGGTGCCGGCGAAATCTCAATAGCCGCCCTTCTCGCTTCGTCGTTTGGCCGATGGTCTCTGGGTCGAAGTCGATCGCCGGCGCTCGTCTGGGGCCATTCTGGGAGGTCGGTTTTTTGGAGCATCCGCTTACGACTTGTTGCCGTGATCGGCGGTTTCTTTTTACGCTGGCCGACCGTTGTTAGGATCCGGGCCGGCGGCGTCGCCCTCGAGGAAGCGGCCCATGCGGCGGAACTTTTCGTAGCGGTTGGCCAGCAACTTGTCCGTCGGCTGGTCGACGAGTTCGCGGAGTGCCTTCATGAGGTACATCTTGAGGCGGGCGGCCATCTGGTGATGGTCGCGGTGGGCAGCGCCGAGCGGCTCCTCGATCACATCATCCACGCAGCCCAGCTCCTGCAGGTACGTCGACGTGAGTTTCAGCGCCCGGGCGGCGTCCTGGGCGTAGTCGTGGCTCTTCCAGAGGATTCCCGCGCAGCCCTCGGGGCTGATCACCGAGTAGTACGCGAACTGGAGCACGGCCACCCGATCGCCCACGCCGATGCCCAGGGCCCCGCCGGACCCGCCCTCGCCGATCACCACGCAGATGATGGGCGTCGGCAGGCGCGACATCTTGAGCATGCTCTCGGCGATCACCTGGGCCTGGCCGCGCTCCTCGGCGCCAATGCCCGGGTACGCGCCGGGCGTATCGATGAGGCAGATGATGGGCAGCCGGTACTTTGCGGCCAGCCGCATCTTGGACATTGCCTTCCGGTAGCCCTCCGGGTGGGCGCAGCCGAAGTAACATTCGTTGCGCTCCTTGAGCGTCTTCCCTTTGTAGTGGCCGACGACGAGGACTTTGTAGCGGTCGAGCTTGGCGAAGCCGGTTCGCAGCGCGCGGTCGTCGCCGAAGAACCGGTCGCCGTGCAGCTCGACGAACTCGTCGAACAACAGGTTGAGATAATCGGTGAGCATCGGCCGGTCGGGATGCCGGGCAACTTGCACCGTCTCCCACGGGTCGAGCTGGCTGTAGATGCGCCGCGTCGTGTCTGCCAGCTCGCGACGCAGCGCGCGAATCTGGTCGTGCAGCTCGGCGGATTTCGGCTCGGCCGACTCAAGCTGCGCAATTTGCTCCTGGATCCGATAAATCGGTTGCTCGAAGGCCAGGCGATACGAGGAACTTGCCATAGGGTGGTGAGTATGTGAGTAGGTGAGTAAGTGAGTAGGTGAACAGGCGGGCTACTTACTCACCTACTCACTTACTCACCTACTCACGGTCCTGCGTTTTTAGTGCCTCATCCTCCGCGGGCGGCTGGGGTGGACTGTAGAACATCTTTTGCGTTTTGATTTCCATCATTACGTCTTTAATGTTGGCCGGGCGGTCCTTGGGGTCCTTGGCCATCAGCCGCTGAACGTACGCGGCAAACTCCGGCGTGATGTTCTTGTCGAACACGGTGAGCGGCTGCGGCTTGGAGCTGAGGTGGCGCTGCAGCAATTCGTGCTGCGTGTTGGCGGTGAACGGCGTTTTGCCGGAGAAGAACTCGTGGAGCATGCAGCCAAAGCTATAAATGTCGGCCCGGGCGTCGAGCTGCTGGCCGCGGATCTGCTCCGGCGCGACGTAGCTGGGAGTCCCCTGCACATTCGACTTTATGCGGAACAGCTTGCCGAACACGCCGGTCGATTTGCGGCTCAGATTGAAGTCGATCAGCTTGACGACATAGTCGTCGCGCAACAGAAAGTTATCGGGCTTAACGTCGCGATGCACCCAGCCCTTTTGGTGCATATGGGCCAGCCCCGCGGCGGCGCCGGCCAGGATGTCTTTGGCGCGGTGATGCAGCTTCTTGTAGCCGCCGGAGATGATCTGCTGCTTGAGATTCGGCACCTTGAACAGCTCGAGCAGCATGTAAGCGCCGTTGTTCGTGTTGCCGAAGTCGTACGTCTTGATCACGTTGGGATGGTCGAGCGACGAGCCGACATGGAATTCGTGCTTCAGCTCGGCGACGGTGGCGCGCGAATACTTCGGCCCCGGCGGCAGCCATTTCATCGCGTACGGCGTCGTTTCCGACATGGGCCGCACGGCCCAAATCTCGTAAATAGCGCCCGCACGGATCAAGTGATACATGCGATAGTTGCCGACGAATTGTTGGGTGGCGGCCACGAGGAGAGGTCAGGGGTCGGAGGTCGGAGGTTAGATGGCGAACTTGACAGTTGCGTGTCACATTCAGTCTAACTCGTTGCGCGCATTGAGGAAAGCTTGATGCGTGCGCGGCGACTGCTGCGACGATATAGCCGGACCATCGACGACATAACCGGACCATCGTGGTCCGGTCGCAAGCGCCCGTTCCCGGCCGAGACGGCCGGGCTATTTGTAATCGACGCTGACCAGGAACAGGCCGTGCGGCGGCGCGGTTTGACCGGCCTGCCGGCGGTCGCGCGCCGCGAGGACTTGGGCGGGCCAATGGGTGTCCCGCGTGCCGCGGCCGACTTCGACCAGCGTGCCGACAATCGCCCGCACCATGTTATACAGAAAGCCGTCGCCGGCGACGTCGATCGTGACGCGGTCGGACGGCGCGTGGGGCAGTTTCTCCGAAACTGCCAATTGCGAGTTTCGGAGAAACTCGCCTGCGTGGAAGCCGCGTGTTACCGTCAACTCGGTGATGGTGCGCACCGAATCGGGCCGCTCGGAGCCGGCCGACTCGAAGCTGGAGAAGTCGTGTCGGCCGATGAGGGCCTGCCCCGCTGCGTGCATGGCGGCGGCGTCTAGCGGGTGCGGATAGTGCCACGTGTAGCGGCGGTCGAACACGCTCCGCAACCGCGCGTCGTGGATATGGTAGCGATAGCGTTTGCCGGCCGCGTCGTGCGTGGCGTGGAATCGCTCGCGAGCATCCTCGACGGCGATGACCGCGACGTCCTCGGGCAGCAGTGCGTTGAGCCCGCGACGCAGCTCCTCGTTGGATAAGCGACTATCGGTCGACAGGCCGACCACCTGCCCCAGCGCGTGGACGCCGGCGTCGGTGCGCCCGGCCGCGGTGACGTTCACGGGCTCCTGCGTAAGCTGCTGCCACACGGTCTGCAAGGCACCCTGCACCGTCGGCAGCTCGGGCTGAATCTGCCACCCGGCGTACGCCGTGCCGTCGTAGGCGACAGTCAACTTCAGCCAGCGCGCGGGCATTGGTGATTCGTTGAAGAAGAATCACCACAGAGACACAGAGAGCACGGAGCTCAAATGCGGTGTGTCAAATGCAAAACGACCGATGCATAAATCCCGTTTTGCATTTTGCACTGAACATTTCGCATCTTGCCGTCTTGCCCTTTCTCCGTGTTCTCTGTGTCTCTGTGGTGAAATGAATTGTCAGGAGACGGCCGCTTGGATGCGGACCAGCAGCTCGGCGATCTGGACGGCATTGGTGGCGGCGCCTTTGCGCAAGTTGTCGCTCACGCACCAGAAGGCCAGGCCGTTGTCGCACGACAGGTCTTCGCGAATGCGGCCGATGAACACGGCGTCGTCGCCGTCGCAATCGCTCGGCTTGGGGTACTTGCCGTTCGCGATGTCGTCGATGACCTTGATGCCTGGGAAATTGGAGAACAGCTGGCGGGCCTCGTCGACCGAAATCTTGCGCTCCGTTTCCACCAAGATGCTTTCGCTGTGACAGTTGCTGACCGGTACGCGGACGCACGTCGGACAGATGCGGATCGAGTCGTCCTCAAGTATTTTGTGCGTCTCGTACACCATCTTCATTTCTTCCGAGGTGTAGCCCGCGTGCTTGGGCGAGCCGATCTGCGGAATGAGATTGAAGGCGATTGGGTGGGCGAAGGTTTCGTACTTGTGCTGGCGGTTGTCGAGCGCGGCCCGGCTGCCGTTCACCAGGTCGCGCTGGCCGCCCACGCCCGCGCCGCTCGTGGCCTGGTAGGTACTTACCACGACGCGGCGAATTCGGCCGGCGTCGTGCAGCGGCTTCATGGCGACGACCATCTGCGTCGTCGAACAGTTCGGGCTGGCGATGATGCCCTGGTGATTCTGCACCGCGTCGGGGTTCACTTCCGGAATCACCAGCGGCACTTTCGGGTCCATCCGCCAGTAACCGCTCTCATCGACCACTACGCAGCCGCGCTCGACGGCCCAGGGCACGAACTCCTTGGCCACGGGGTCGGGCGTGCTGCCGATCGCCAGGTCGACGCCCTCGAACGCCTCGGGCCGGAGCTCTTCGACCGGATGCTTTTGGCCTGCGAATTCGATCGTCGTGCCCGCACTGCGGGCCGAGGCCAGGAACTTGATTCGCTCGAAGGGGAATTCGCGCTCTTCCAACATCGAACGGATGAGCTGTCCCACGGCGCCGGTGGCGCCGACGATGGCGATCGAGTCAATCACAGATGATTTCTCCTGTAGTTGGTAGGTGCCGCGAGCCAAGCGGCACTTCGCTGCCTGGGTAACCATGTAGGGTGGGTCGAGGCCGCGAGACCCACCAAAATACGACGCACGGTGGGTCTCGTGGCCTCGACCCACCCTACAGTTGCTCCGCCTCGGCTCGGCGGACCTACTAAGTATAGGTTCGAGCTACGCAGCGAACAATCGCCTCGCTCACCCCCCTGCCCTGCTCGCCTTTCCGGCGACGGCCAGCGAGATGCGTGCGGCGACGGGGTCGAACACCTTGCGGACCGTCTGCGGCGAAACGAACGCCAGGTTGCCGATCAGCATTACCAGGCCGAAGGTGGGCATGCCGAGGGCAACCACGATGCCGCCGTGCACGAAGACCGCCCCGAGGAGCACCCACGGCCGCGTCAGGCGTGGCCAAACCAGCGCACAGTACGACAGCTCCCAGAAGACAGTGATATGGGTCAGGATGTTCACCAGCCACCAGTGATCGACAATCCACGTCATGTCGAGCGTTTGATACTCGTAAGTGGCGAGGGAGTACCACACGGCCACGCCCGACCACCAGGACTCGCCCTGCAGCTTTCCCAGGCCGGAAAAGAAATAGATGATGCACATGTGGATCTGGATCAGTCGGATGGCCACGTTCGCGCTGGAGCTGGAGGGCACGTCGGCCTGCCCGCCGCGACGCAGGCGCCAGAGCCGATCGATCGAGTACCGCGCGCCGCACGGGCCCAGCATCAAGTAGAGGGCCAGCATGCAGTTGATTTTGTCCAGGCCGAAGTAAGCGCCCGGAGTAACGCGATTGACGTACGAAACGGCAAACAGAAACGCCAATACGGCCACGGTCCGACTGAACAATCCGATCGTCAGCAGGAAGAATACGATCAGCGCGACGACGTGCACCGCCCACATCATCGCCGGCGACGTGACGATGTGGAAGTGGCTCCAGATGAGCCGGCTGGTGCCGACAGCGGGGCCTGGTCCATCGGGATCGTTGGTTGCCAGCAGCGCGTCATCCAACATCTCCGCCGGCAGAAAGCCGTCGGGACCGAAGAAGGCTGTCAAATCGAACGACCAGATAAAGTGCGTGTACAGCAGCATCGCGCCGGCCAGCACGCGGATCGCGGAGAGCGTCGCGGGACTGGTGGGAGCGAACCAGAACTCATCCCATGCTTCCCAGACTTCGGCCAAATAATCGCGGGTGGCGGCAATCATCGGCGGCCTCCCATCCAACGGTTCGCCGACTCGACGCGCCCGCTTCGCCACGGGTCGTTATGCGACGCGCCGTTTTGGTCGGTTGCCGGCGGGGCCAGGTCGCTGCGCTGCTGCGTGACCTCCATGAGCACCTGGTAGCTCTTCGGATCGGTCATCTCCACTTCCTGTTTCGCCAGATCGGGCGGAAGTTGATAGTGAACGACCCATTGCAGGCGCACCGATTGACCGTCGTGCACGCGGAGCAGCTGCCGCGCGTACGCTTCCAAGTAGCGGCGCTGCCATTGCTGGCTGTACTGCTCATCGGACGAAGGGATTCCGACCTGGTCGGCAAGCATGAAGTAGCGATGGTAATACAATCGCGGCCATAGCGTGTCGGCATCCGGGAATAAGCCCTGTTTTTTTAAGCCGCCCCTTTCGTCGTAGATTTCGTATCGAACAAGTCGGCCATCGCCGGGGTCCGGCGCGAAGAAGTGATAGCCATGGTTCAAATACAGCAGGTCGAGATACCACTGCATGGGCTGGCCCAACTTGATCGAGCCTGCGAATGGAATCTTCAGGTACCACGTTCCTTGGGCGATGTCGACGACAAACTCCGAGCTGGGCGGCAGCGACATGGGTGCCAACGCGACGGCCGCCAGATGCCACACCAGCAGCAGGCTCGCCAGCACGCGGACCCAGGCCGCGGGCCGGCCGGCCCGACGCGCCGAGGAGGCGGCCTCGCGCTGCGAATTCGAGCGGCTCTTGGGACTCGACTGCATCGCCGGAGCGGGTGGTTTGGTGGCGGCTGAGGCCATAGGCGCACGCGACTTGGGCGAAATGGGGATCGGCCCCAATACTAGCGTCCGCCCCGCCCGCGCGGCCAGAGCAATAGCCAATGAAAAAACCC
>CAZHIV010000145.1:0-6219 GCA_964532675.1 uncultured Planctomycetaceae bacterium | reverse complement strand
TCGGAATTTTGAATTCCCGATGGGCTCCGATAATTTGACTGTAATGGACCGAACAACCCACATCACCGAAGGCTCGAGCCGGCTGGCGGATGTCAATTCGCTCCTGTTTTCGGGTGTGATCCATTTCGCGGCGCTCATCGGCCTGGGGCTCTTGACGGCGGCGAGCCAGGACGACTGGCGCGGCGTGCGACTGCTGGTGAACGTGGGCGACGGCAGCGCGCCGCCGGCGCTCGACGACACGCCGCTCGAGGACCTGGTTGAGTTCGAAGTGACCGCCGAGCCGGCCTCGGCGATGGGGCCGGTGCAGTTGTTCGCTGACGCCGCGCTGCCGACGGCCGACCTGGCGGCGCTGGAGGCGGTCTCCGAAAGCTCCGCCGTCCTCAGTGGATTCGAGGGGCTCGCGCTGGGCGGCACCGGCGAGGAGGACGGCACGACCGGGCTGGCCTCGACGGAGTTCTTCGGCATCGGCGGGTACGGACAATCGTTCGTGTACGTCGTCGACTGCTCGGACAGCATGAACGAGCGAGGCAAATTCGTTCGCGCTCGTTATGAGCTGATGCGGTCGATCGAGCAACTGGCCGGCGACCAGCGGTACTTCATCATCTTCTTCAACGACGGGCCGCACCCGATGGAGGGCGAAGCGCTGGTGCCGGCGACCGAGGACCAGATCGCGCGGACGGCCCGTTGGGTGGAGTACGCCGAGGCCAGCGGCGGAACAAACCCCCTCCCTGCCCTGCTCTTCGCGCTGTCGCTGCGGCCGGACGCGGTGTACTTTCTTTCCGACGGGCGGTTCAACCCGCTGACCGTTACGCACCTGCGGATTCGCAACCGGCCGAACCGGCGGCTGGGGACCAAGGAAATCCCGATCCACACGATTTCGTTCGTCGACCGGGCCACCGAGCCGCTGATGCGGACGATCGCCCGCAACTCGGGGGGCGAGTTCCGGTTCGTTCCGTAGAACCGGTTTCAAAACCATCGATGCTTGCAGCTCAGTGGCACAGGCCGCTGGCCTGTGTCGCAGTTTTGCAATTCTCCGCACCGGCTAGCAGCCGGTGCCACTGCTTTTGAAACCGGTTCTAGGGCGAGCGGGTATTGCGCCTGTTTGCAAACACGATTTTTTATTGCAAAAGTCCCTCTTATTGCATCGCGCCGACGACGGCCGCGCTGTAAAACACGGCGATTCATGCCGGGTGGCCGTCCAAGAGCCAGGGACTATTGCGCCGGGGGTAGCCGATTGCGTGGACAGAACCAAGTCAACAAGCGGCCGCGCCCAGCCGATGCGCGCACCGGCAGCGCAGCGCGCCGACGGCGAACGACGTAAGGGAACTCGAAATATCAAAGAACAGCGGGGATAGGATGTGGCGCAGTGTATCGCGAGCGGGCGGACAATTCCACCATCATTATTGGCCACCTGAGGGCGGCCTGACGTGCATCGTCCCGCGCTGGGTGCCACGGCCACTGCTCGGAATGGCCATGCTTGCAATGCGGCTTTTCATGCCCACGCAAAGCCGCTTGTCCTTACCCACAAGTCGCCACCGCACCCAAGCGAGTCCCGGAGGGACAAACGACAATAGCCCAGCGATTCTATCGCTGGGTCACAGATTGCGCAGTTGGCAGGAGTCCCATAGGGACGATTGAAGTTTTTTTGCCAACTTCAGCCGTACTATTCGGACGCGGGGCGGATGTCGATCCAGACGGGGCGGTGGTCGGAGGCGGTGACGGCTTCGCTGCCGGGTTCGTTCGGCGTGGGCCAGAAGACGCCGCCGCCCGTGACCGACAGGCCGCGCGAGGGGAGCGCGTAGTCGATGCGCAAACAGCCGTGGCCTTCGGCGGTAAAGTTGGAAGTGACATGCGCCGGATCGCCGCGGTGGGTGGTGTGTTGATCGGGGAATTGCTTCACGATGAGCGGGCCGCCGCGGCTGGTGGGCGTGAACGAGGCATCGACGCGGGGATGTTCCAGGAGTTGGGCGATCGCGCCGGAGACGTGCTGGCCGTCGACCGGATCGCAGTTCAAGTCGCCAAGGATGACGAAGAGCGCGTCGGCGTGCAAGCCGCCGCGCCGGCCGGCGTCGGCGTAGAGGTAGTCACTTTTATTGGCGTCGAGGTAATCGGCGATGAGGCGGATCTCGTCGTGGTTGCGGAGGCCGTTGCGATCTTCGGGGCCGTCGAAGACGGGCGGCGTGGGGTGAGCGCAGAGAACGTGAAGCACGAGCGGCCGACCTCCGCTCGCTGCTGCCGTTGCGCCGGCCGGGATTTGAATCGGAACGTCCCAGAAACTCTTCGAGGAGAGGCGGAGGACGGCGAGATCTTCGTCATCATAAAACGGTTGGCCCGATTGCGGGTCGGTGGGCAGGAGCGCACCGGGCATGTGGGCCCAAAGGAACTTTTGGAACGTGCGGACGCGGTCGCGGTCGATGGGAAATCGCGACAAGAGCAGCATGCCATACTGCCCTTCGTGAAAACCGTAGCCGACGGCATCCGCGGGTCCGCCGGGCTGGCCGTCCTTGTTGAGATCGCGACCGCTGGGCCGGCCCGTGTTGACGGGGGCTGTGAAATGGTGCGCGAACTCGATCGGTTCGCATCCGTTCTGGCCGACTGCCAGATATTTTTCGCGGAACAGCTCGGCGGCGCGGCCGGCGGGGTCGTAATCGAACTCGTTGATCAAGATGACGTCCGGTCGGACGCGCTGGATCACTTCGGCGATTCGCCGGGCCTGTTCGTTGTCGCCCGGCTCGAGGTCGCGCACCAGTCGGCCTGCTTCCTCGCGGTAGAGGGAGGCGTTGTACGTGGCGACGCGGACCGTTGGCCGATCTGCGTCGGCGGCCGTCGCCAACGCGACCACGAAAAGGAGTGGCGTAACTACGAGCGCGCCGCGAGATGGATGCATAAAATCGAAGCCGAAACGGATCACGGCAGGGTAAATCACGGGTTCCACGGATGTCGCGGATAGGTCCGTAGCTAAGCAATCCGTGCCCATCCGAGTAATCCGTGGTCTGAATTGGGCTCGGCAGTAAACGGGGTAGACTACGCCTATTGTATCGAAGGCTGGTATCGGTTCGCGACTCTTGGGCGATGAAAAAAGATGAACTGTTCCGCCGCGGATTCTTCTCATGCGCGGCGGCGGCGGCTAGAATGGACCGCGCCTGGCCCCGGCGGCGAACCGGACGCCGCGGGAATCGAGCCAGTCGGCCCCTGAACGCGCGTGGAATAAGGGGATGAAACCATGTCGGCTACGATGGCGACCAAGGCGCCGCCGGCCCGCAAGCCGGCCGAGGCAGCGACGTTTATGAGCGGCGTGTTTGAAGTCCAACATCCGTTGATCGAGTGTCACTTGACGCGGCTGCGCGACGAGTCGACGCCGCCGCCGGAGTTTCGGCAGCTGGTCAACCGGCTGGCGTCGCTGCTGGCGTACGAGGCGACAAAGGACCTGCACTCCGAGGCGGTGACGGTGCAAACGCCGCTGGCGCGCACCGAGGGGCGGCGGCTCACCCAGCGGATCGGCCTGGTGCCCATCCTGCGAGCCGGGCTGGGGATGGTCGACCCGGTGCTGGAATTGATCCCGACCGCCGAGGTGTGGCACCTGGGATTGTATCGCGACGAAGAGACGGCCAAGCCGGTGAAGTACTACGCCAAGCTGCCGCCGGAGCGGCCGGTGGACGTCGCGCTGGTGCTCGACCCGATGCTGGCGACCGGCGGGTCGGTCGTGGCGGTGCTGGCCATGCTGCGGGAATGGGGCGTGCCGCATGTGAAGCTGCTCTCGCTGATCGCCGCCGAGGAGGGCGTGAAGCTGGTCGAATCGGAATTTCCGAATTCGCAGATTTACGTTTGCCACATCGATCCAGACTTGAACGACCGCAAGTTCATCGTGCCGGGGTTGGGTGATGCCGGCGATCGGATTTTTAATACGGTTTCGGAGTGAGCGGGTGAGTAACTGAGTAGGTATGCACGCTCATGCCGCTCAGCTTTTTCACCCTCACCGACTCACCGACTCACCGACTCACTTACTCACTTACTCACCTACTCACCTACTCACCTACTCACCTACTCACCTGCTCACCTGCTCACGTCGCATGCCGCGTCTTGTCAGCGTTCTCGGAATCGTGGTGTTCATCGGCCTGGCGTGGTTGATGAGCTCGAACAAGCGGCGCTTTCCCTGGCGAGTCGTGGTGGGGGGGCTCGCACTGCAGTTCTTGTTTGCGGCGGTCATTTTGCTCACCGACGCGGGGCAGGCGGTGTTCCGCGGGATCAACGCCGTGTTCGTGAGCCTGCTTGCCTCGGTCGACGTGGGCGCGGAGTTCGTCTTCGGCGAGACGTTTGCGGACCACTTTTTCGCGTTTCGCATCCTGCCCACCATCATTTTCTTCTCGGCGTTCATGTCGATCTTCTACTACTACGGCGTAATGCAGAAGGTGGTCGGGCTGCTGGCCATCGTGATGCAGAAGACGCTGGGCACTTCCGGCGCGGAGACGCTGTCGTCGGCGGCCAACATCTTTGTCGGCCAGACGGAGGCGCCGCTGGTGATTCGGCCGTACATCAGCAGCATGACCATCTCGGAGCTCAATACCGTGATGGTGGGCGGGTTCGCCACGATGGCCGGCGGCGTGCTGGGCGGCCTGGCGGCGATGGGCTTCGATGCCGGGCATTTGCTGTCCGCTTCGGTGATCTCCGCGCCCGGCGCGATCCTGCTGTCCAAAGTCATGCAACCGGAGGTCGACGAACCGAAGACAATGGGCCACGTATCGCTCGATGTCGAGGACAAGAGCGTCAACGTGCTGGAGACGATCGCCAACGGCACGATCGGCGGGCTGCAGTTGGCGCTGAATGTCGGCGCGATGCTGATCGTGTTCCTGGCGCTGATCGCCGTCGCCAACGCGGTGCTGGGGTTGGCGGGTGATGGTTTTTGGTGGTCGGCACAGCGGCTTGGGTTCGAAACGCCGGCGACGCCGGCCGAGTGGTCGATCGAAGGGGCACTGGGCCGGCTGTTCGCGCCGCTGGCCTGGCTGATCGGCATCGAATGGGGGGATTGTCGGCAGGCCGGCGAATTGATGGGGCTCAAGATGGCCACGAACGAGTTTGTGGCTTACATCCGGATGGCGTCGTGGGAGGATGCCGAGAGCGGCGTGCAGATCAGCGAGCGGACGCGGCAGATCATGACCTACGCCTTGTGCGGGTTTGCGAACTTCAGCTCGATCGGGATCCAACTCGGCGGAATCGGGGGCATCGCGCCCGACCGACGCAGCGACCTGGCCCGGCTGGGGCTGCGGGCGATGCTCGGCGGCACGCTGGCGGCGTTCATCACGGCATCGATCGCGAGCTTGATGTTGTGACGCCTGCTGATAGGTACCACGAAAAACACGAAAAGACACGAAATGAGACTCATGGGTGATGGATTACATTTGCTTTTCGTGTTTTTTCGAACTTTTCGTGGTTAACCCGTTTCGAGATTCTCAGTTTGAGCATCCAAATTAAAACGTAAGGACCGGCGATGAGAGTCTTGCTGAGCAAGGAAGAATTGCACGATGGCGTGACGCGGATGGCCGACGAGATTGCCGCGAGGTACGAGGACCGACAGCTCACGATCGTGGGCGTGCTCACCGGCAGCGTGGTGTTGATGGCGGACTTGATTCGGCTCTTGGACCTGCCGATGCGCGTGGGCGTACTGCAGGCCTCCAGCTACCGCGGGGCGACCACCACCCGCGGCGAGCTGATGATCAATTCGGAATTGATGCTCGATATTTCGGGGCGCGACGTGCTGCTGGTGGACGACATTTTCGACACCGGGCACACGCTCGTGCGCGTGCTGGAGGAGATGCGCGAGTTCCAGCCGACGTCCATCCGCTCGGCGGTGCTGCTGCGCAAGGAGGGTCGGCAGGAGGTCGATTATCGGCCCGATTTCGTGGCGTTCGACATTCCGGATGAGTTCGTCGTCGGCTACGGCCTGGACTATGAGGACATGTACCGGAACCTGCCGCACCTGGCCGCGCTGGAGGCGGAGGATATCGCCCGGCACAAGGCGGCTGCGGAGAGTCAAACGGTGTAATCCGGCACGCCAGATGCATGCGGTTTCCTGCCGCGGAGGGTGGGGAAGCACGCCGAGTCGAAAGGTGGTGACGTATGCATGCTCTTCAGGGTTTCGTTTCACTGCTGGGCCGCCTCTGCCTAGCTGCCATATTTCTGGGCAGTGCGGCGATGAATCACATCCCGAACTTCAACGGCGTC
>CAZHIV010000144.1:0-3967 GCA_964532675.1 uncultured Planctomycetaceae bacterium | reverse complement strand
TATCAAGTCCCGTAGGGACGACGGAAGCTTCTGCCGTCCCTACGGGACTTGAAGGTGTTTTTCCGTTTTCCCCCCAGCAATGAATTGCTGGGCTATTGTCAGACGTCCCTCCGGGACGGATTTGTGGGTAACGACAAGGCTTACGCCCACGGCTAAGCGCTGTCGCCGCTGCGCGGCTTTCGGGCTCGCGTATTAGCGTCCGGGATGTGCTCGCCGCTGCGCGGCTTAGAGTTCGGCGAAATTCTTCAGCAACCGCAGTCCCGCCGCCTGGCTCTTCTCGGGGTGAAACTGCACGGCGACCAACCGGTCGCGCCAGATGCTCGAGCAGAAGAGTTGCGCGTAGTCGGTCTCGGTCGCGATCACCGCGTCATCCCGCGGCACGACGTAGTAGGAGTGGACGAAATAGAAATGCGCTCCTTCTTCCACGCCGTCGAACAGCGGCGGCCGGCGGCGAAACTGCACCTGGTTCCAACCCATGTGCGGAACCTTGTACTCGCTCGGCACGCGGAACCGGACCACTTCGCCCGGCACGATTCCCAGGCCCTCGTACTCGCCGTCCTCGTAGCTCTTATCGAACAGCAGTTGCAGGCCCAGGCAGATGCCGAGAAACGGCTTGCCCGCGTCCACCGCGGCGCGGATCGGCTCGACCAGCTTCCGGTCGCGCAGCGCGGCGATGGCGTCGCGAAACGCCCCCACGCCGGGCAGCACGATTTTTTCCGCGTCGGCCAGCATGGCCGGATCGCTCGTGATCGTCGCCGAGTGCCCCACGCGCTCGAATCCCTTCTGCACGCTGCGAAGGTTGCCCATGTCGTAGTCGATGATGGCAAGCATTGAGGGAGAGGTCGGAGGTCAGAGGTCAGAGGTCCGTTAGCCGCGGGCCAACGGCCCGCCGGTGCCCTATGCTACGAGACTGTCGTAGCGATCCACGTTCGCGCAGTATCCCATTGTAGCTGCCAACGCTTGCGTGCGTAGCGGCTAGCGGCGCATCGTTTCGGGATAGACGACGATCTCGACCCGGCGGTTGCGGGTCCGGCCGGCCTCGGTGCCGTTGGAGACGATCGGGTGGCTGCCGCCGTGGCCGACGACGAAGAGCTGCCGGGGCGGCAGGCCGCCGGCGCGGGTGAGGCCGTCGTACACGGCCATCGCCTGAGCCACCGCCAGGTGCCGGTCGGTGGAATACTGCGGCGTGGGCGCGGGGCTGCCGTCGGTATGGCCCTCGATGCCGATCATTTGCTGCGGGTAGTTTTGCGACAGGTCGGCCGCGATGGCCCGCAGCAGGGCGTCGGCCCCCAGCTTCGGCTGCGCGGTGCCGAAATTAAAGAGCTGGTCGCCCGGCACTTCGATCCGCACGACGTCGCCGTCCTGGCGGACATTGATCCCCGGCATATTGGCGACGGTGAGGTTTCGCAGCAGGCTGTTGTTGGCGCGGATCTCCACCTGGTTGCGAGTCTGCACGCTGGCCGCCAGCGCGGTGGTGCGGCTGCGCAACATGTCGTTGTCGGATTGCACCGAGGCGAGCCGATCGGTCGTGTCGCGGAGCTGCGTCTGCGTGGCCCGAACCTGCTCTTCCAGGAGCTGCGTCTGTTGCCGCGTCTGGGCCAGGAGCGATTGGAGCTCCTGGTTGTCGCGGTCCAGCGTGGCGACCCGCTGTTGGTACTGCTGCGATTGCTGGGCCAGCGCGGTCTGCTGTTGCGGCGAAAGCGTCACCGGGGCAGCCGCCTGGCCGGCCGGCTGATAGACGAACCGCCCGCCGCAGCCGGCCGCGACCATCGTCCACAATGCGAGCGCGAAAACGCCTGCGCTTCGACGTAGCGGTGCATGGGACACGGCGACGGATCCTTGTCGCGGAGATTCTCGACGGTGAAGAGCGGGCGGAGACTAGCAATCCCCTGCTACCGCGACAAGGCCGCTACCGACGCTGCCGCCAAAACGTGTGCCAGCACCGCTGGCGGTTTAGCTACAGGCCGGATACACGCCGTAGAATCGGCGGATATAGTTCCGGTGCCAGCGCTGCGGCTTATGCGGCTCCCAACCCAGCCGGGCCATGAGCCGGTCGCTCAGCCGCACGTTGCCCGCGTCGCAGACGATGGCGTCGATACGCTTCAGCGCGGCCACCCGGTCGAGCGCCCGCAGCGCGGCGCGAAACGTTTGGTAACTCGTACCGGGAGTCGAGACGACGTACCGCAGGGCGAGGAAATTCGGCATTCGCCGGGGATGGTTGTAGTACAGCAAACACCGATCGGCCGCCCCGCCGCAATGATAGCGCGGCCCCAGCGGCAGCAACTCGGGCAAGGATACCAGCTTCGGCCAGGGCCGCAGATGAATGGCCCGCCACTCGCCGCCGGCCGTTTCAATCACGCCATACCGTGCCGCACGGACCTGCGAGTCACTGCATTCAAAGTCGCGGATCGTCTGAATTGGCCAACGCATTGAATTTGCCACAGCTGCGAAAAAAAACTAACCACGAAGAGCACAAAGGACACAAAGAACAATACATGTATTCAACTTCGTGTTTTTCGTGCCCTTTGTGGTTAAATATAGCTCATTGAATTAGCTTAGACCGCCTCGCCAAAGAGGGCCGTTTTGATGATGCGCCAAATGGCGAGCATGAGGCCCAGCAGCGCCAGGCACACGATCAGAACGAGTGGGACGAGCGCCCCCGCCTCGAACAGCGGCTGGGCCCACATCCAGATGGGCGCCCAGGCGACGACGACCGCGGCCGAGCCCAGGCAGAGGAACGGTCCGTAGGGAATCACATCGTCGCGCCGGGTAATGAATTGCAGCACGCCGACCAGCAGCCCGGCGAACGGCGCCAGGAAGAACGCGATGAGGCACGCCTGCCAGCCGAGGAACGTGCCGACCATCATCATCAGAGTCACGTCGCCGAAGCCCATCGCCTCGCGCTTCAGCGCGGCGGTGCCGATCAGCCGCACGGCCCACACGATGCCGCCGCTGGCCACGAGACCGACCAGCGCGGTCAGCAGCCCCGCCCACGATCTCTCGCCCACCATCCACACACCGAGAATCGCGACGGTCCCGGCCACCAATAGCCACAGCAGCGGCGGCCGGCCAAACTCCCGCAGCACGCGCCGCGCGATCAGCCGCAGCGCGAACGCGGCCCCGCGCCGCCCGCGCCAAATCCGCGGCGCCAGCGCGAAGCACCATAGCCAATAACATGCCAGCCCGACGGCCAGCGATCGCCCGTCGCCCGGCCGACCCCATGCAGGCGGCCATTCGCGCGGCGCCACGGCCGTCGTCGGCTCCAGCCGCAACGTGCCGCCGTTCAAGCCGGCCAGCTTCGCGCCGGCTGGAATCATTAGCTCTTGCCCGACGACCGGGACCGCCGCCCGCTCGGCTACGTGCGGCAGCAGCGACATCGGCACGACCGTTGCCAGGAGAAGCCCCAGCAGCGTGCCGGTGACTGTGATCTCGTCTGGAATGATCTTCTCGTCGATATCGATGAACGACGCGGCAAGCATCCAGCACAACAACAGCGCGTGGTTCGTGAATTGCAAATGCAGAGGCCAGCCCGGCGGCACGATCGCCGCGCCGACCTGCCCCGCGACAAGCCCCAGCCGCACGACCTCCCACCAATACAGCGAGGCGAGCGCAACGCCCAAGCCGACTTCCACCAGCATCGGCCGTATCCAAAACCCGCGCCCGTGCAGCGCCGCTTCGCGGCTTAGCGCCACCCAGCCCACCACCGGCACGCGATCCAACCTTCCCCGCGGCGAGGCGCCCGGCAATGGCCGCGACCACGGCGAAATCGGCCGCGGCCGCCACGCCAGCGCGTAGATCGCCCAGTTCACCAGCGAGCCAAGGCAGGCGCCGACAAGGAATACGACGAGCAGTGGAACGGCAAGCGCGAGCATGGGCCAACTCGTGTGGGAGCCGTCGTGAGTAGGTGAGTAGGTGAGTAGGTGAGTAGGTAAGTAGGTGAGTAGGTGAGTATCGCGAGCTGGCCCTA
>CAZHIV010000143.1:0-3842 GCA_964532675.1 uncultured Planctomycetaceae bacterium | reverse complement strand
ATTGAATCAAACGACCAACGAGGAAAAACAGGCAGCCAGTCGCTAAAACGCCGTACGTTAAACCGGAATGATCCCATCGGGACACGTCATGCGGTGAGGCCGCGTTTGGTTTCGCGTCTCGCCGAGAAACGTGGACGGCTGCTGGCGGTGCCTCAGTGGAGTTGCAGCCGGCGGCCGATGATCGCAGTTGTGCTTCGTGGTCGAATGGCGATACCGTCGGAATCGTAGTCTGACTCCGACACTTCGAACATCTGCCGTGTCTTCCGGCAGACTCGTCGGCTACTCGGAAAGCCGTACCACATTTTGGACAGCGAAAAGTTATCGCCATGACTAGCGGCCGTCGACTAAGTCAAGAAACACCGCAAAGCCGCGTGGCGGTCGAAACAGTTGTTTCGCTCACCTTCCGTACGGTCCGAGTTTACACCTGGGTCGTCGGTGTAACAAGCATCACATGCAACGCCAATCGCCTCACGCTGCCCAGTCCTGCCCCAGCGCTTCAGCCTGTTCCAGCACGAGCTCCGTGGCGCGGGCCTGCTTGTCGGGCGGATAGCCATATTTTCGCAAGATTCGCTTGATGAGTACCCGCATGTGGGCCCGCACATTCTCGCGCACCGTCCAGTCGATGGTGACGCTGTTCCGGACAGCGCGGACCAGCTCCTGGGCGATCAGCCGCAACGTTTCGTCCCCCAGCACCGCGACAGCGCTATCGTTGACCTCCAGCGCGTCATAGAACGCCACCTCGTCGTCAGTCAGTCCAAGCTGCTCGCCACGCTGTTCGGCATCGCGCATTTCCTTGGCCAGCGCAATCAGTTCCTCGATGACCTGCGCGGTCTCGATGGCCCGGTTCTGGTAGCGGGTGATGGACTGTTCGAGCATTTCGGCAAACGACCGCGCCTTCACGACGCTCTTGCGGCTGCGCGACTTGATCTCCCCCTTCAACAGCTTTTGTAGCATCTCGACGGCCAGGTTCCGTTGCGGCATTCCGCGCACCTCGGCCAGAAACTCGTCCGACAGGATCGAAATGTCCGGCTTCTTCAATCCGGCCGCCGCGAAGATGTCGACCACCTCCTCGGAGGCCACCGCCCGCGAGACAATTTGCCGGATGGCATGGTCGATGTCGTCCGGGCTGCGCCGCCCCTCGCCGGCGCTCTTGGTGAGCACCGACTTCACCGCCTGGAAGAACCCCACGTCATCCTGGATCGCCAGTGCGTCCTCGTGCGGCACGGCGAGGGCAAACGCCTTCGATAGCTCCGTAACGGCCTGCACGAATCGCGGTTTGCCGTCCTCCTGCGCCAGCACGTGCTCCTGCGCAGCCGGCAGTAGCGACAGCCGTTCCGTGGGCCCGCGGGCCCATGCCGACCGGTCGAAGCCGTGGAAGATGTCGCAGCAAATCTCGTATTTCTCCCGCATCAGCGCGACCGCCTCGTCCTGGTCGATGGCCGTGCGACCGGTGCCGCCGCTTTGGGTGTAGTTGGCGAGCGCCTTCTTCAGTTCGTGCGCGAGGCCCAGGTAATCGACCACCAGCCCGCCCGGCTTGTCTTTGAACACCCGATTCACCCGCGCGATGGCTTGCATCAGGCCGTGCCCGCGCATCGGCTTGTCGGCGTACATCGTGTGCAGTGGCGGGGCGTCGAAACCGGTGAGCCACATATCCCGTACGATGACGACTTTGAGCGAGTCCTTGGGGTCTTTGAACCGCTTAGCCAAATCTTCCCGGCGCGCCTTGCTGCGGATGTGCGGCTGCCAATGTAGATGGTCCGACGCCGAGCCCGTCATCACAACCTTGATGATCCCCTTGTCGTCGTCCTCGTGGTGCCAGTCGGGTCGTAGCCGCACGATGGCGTTGTACAAATCGACGCAAATCCGCCGGCTCATGCAGACGACCATCGCCTTGCCATCCATCGCCTCCAGCCGACGCTCGAAATGGTTCACCAAATCCTCGGCCACGAGTTCTACGCGCTCCTCGGCGCCGACCAATGCTTCCAGCGCCGCCCACTTCGTCTTGAGCTTCTCCTTGTGTTCGACCTCTTCACCTTCGGTGGCCTCCTCAAAGTCCGGATCGAGTTTCGGCCGCTGCACCTCATCAAGCGCGATCTTCGCCAGCCGGCTCTCATAATAGATTGGCACGGTGGCGCCGTCCTTCACGGCCCGTTCAATGTCATAGATGCTGATGTACTCGCCGAATACGCTGCGGGTGTTGGCATCGGCCAGCTCGATGGGCGTGCCGGTAAAGCCGATGAACGACGCATTCGGTAGCGCCTCGCGCATGTTCCGGGCAAAGCCGTCGATAAAGTCGTATTGGCTGCGGTGGGCTTCGTCGGCGATCACCACGATGTTTCGGCGGTCAGAAAGCAACGGGTGCTGGTCTTCGCCCTCAGTGGGAAAGAACTTGTGGATGGTAGTGAATACGACGCCGCCGGATTCGGTCCGCAGCAGTTCGCGCAGATTGGCTCGGCTGGCCGCCTGCTCGGGCTGCTGCCGCAACAGCTCGTGGCAACTGGCGAACGTGCCGAATAGCTGATTGTCCAGATCGTTGCGGTCGGTGATGACCACCAGCGTCGGATTCTCCATCGCCGGATGCAGCACGACGCGGCCGGCGTAAAACGCCATCGTGAGGCTTTTGCCACTGCCTTGCGTGTGCCAGACAACGCCGACGCGCTGATCGCCTGCCGATGAGCATGCCTGCACAGTTGATTCCAGCGACCGGTTCACGGCATGGAACTGATGGTAGCCGGCCATTTTCTTGGCCAGCACGCCGCCGCCCTCGTCGTCGAACACGATGAAGTAGCGCACCAGGTCGAGAAACCGCCGCTTGTCGAACACGCCTTGCAGCACAACCTGCAGCTGCGGCAGCCGGGTGTCGGCCAGCTCCTCCCCTTCAATGGTCCGCCAGGGCATGAACCACTCGCGGCCGGCGGTGAGCGTGCCGACCCGCGCCTGGACGCCGTCGGAAATCACGAGCGCCTCGTTGAACGCGAATAGCGACGGTATCTGCGCCTTGTACGTTTGCAGCTGATTAAACGCCCGCCAAATGTCGGCCCCCTCGTCGGCCGCGTTCTTCAGTTCGATCACTGCCAGCGGAAGGCCATTGACGAACAGGACGATATCGGGCCGGCGGTCGTGCTGATCCTCGACCACCGTGAACTGGTTCACGGCCAGGAACTCGTTATTCTCGATGTCCTCATAATCCAGCACGCGGACCAGGTCGCCGCCGAGCGACCCGTCCGACCGCTGGTACTCAACCGGCACACCCTCGACCAGATAGCGGTGGACGGCGTGGTTATTGGCCACAAGCGACGGCAACTCGGCCCGTGCGAGCTTGCGGAATGCCTCATCGAGCGCATCGGCCGGCACGTCGGGGTTGAGCCGCGCAAGCGCCTGCCGCAGCCGCCCTTCCAGAATCACCTGCCCGTAGTCGTCCCGTTCAGCCGCCGGCTCCTCCGGCGCGATGACGGGCCCCGCCAGCACGGTGTAGCCGTTTCCTTCCAGCCACTCCAACGCGGCCTCTTCGACGACGGATTCGGTAAACCTGGTTGGCACTTCGCTTCCTAAATGGGGAGTTAGGTTAATTCTAGATGCGTCTTCTTCGCATCACGTTTTGTCTTGCAATCCTTTCGCCCTTTTACGCTTCATTTTTATGAGAGAGGGCTTATAGAGATAGCTCACACTCTCGTTAAGCAATACGGATAATCCTGTTCCATCTGTCTTGGCTCGCAGTTCAAGTGGAATCGGAGGGGCTGATTTTGTGAGAGACTTCTGTCACGATTTTGGTTTCCGTTTTGCGAACAGGAGAAGGGGCTAGCCGCTCTTCCAGGGGCGGCAATGAGCGCCCTGGTCGCGGG
>CAZHIV010000142.1:0-9267 GCA_964532675.1 uncultured Planctomycetaceae bacterium | reverse complement strand
TGTGAATGCCGACAAGGGCGTGCCCGACGCGGCCACCGCGCTGTTGGGCGCCGGCCATATTCTTGCCGAGCAGTTCAGCGAAAACGCCGACATGCGCCAGAAGGTCCGCAAGCTCTATCGCAAGACGGGCAAGCTGGTGAGCGCCAAGATTGACGACAACGAGAAGAAGAACCAGCAGTATCACGATTATCTGGATTTCCGCGAGCCGCTCCACCGCATCCCGCCGCATCGCGTGCTGGCGATCAATCGAGGCGAGCGTGCCAAGGTGCTGCGCGTGCGGATCGACGCCGACGAAGCGGCCATCGAGCAACTGGGCATCGAGCTGCTGGTCCCCCCCGAGCACGCCCACAAGGACTTTTTGACTGGTTGCG
The DNA here is from genome assembly GCA_964532675.1 of uncultured Planctomycetaceae bacterium. Classification (GTDB taxonomy): domain Bacteria; phylum Planctomycetota; class Planctomycetia; order Pirellulales; family Lacipirellulaceae; genus JABDGM01. The sequence goes on along the minus strand of CAZHIV010000142.1, from coordinate 8,896 downwards.
TGCGCGACGCGCTGTCGCGGCTCGTGCTGCCTGGCCTGGAGCGAGAAGCCCGTCGCGAATTGACGGAGAAGGCCGAGACCCATGCCGTCGAGGTGTTTGCCCGCAACTTGCGGAACCTGCTGCTGCAGCCGCCGCTGCCCGGCAAGCGGGTGCTGGCCGTCGATCCCGGCTACAAGAACGGCTGCAAGCTGGCCGTCCTCGACGAGTTCGGCAGCCTTTTGAGCCACGACTTGATTTACGTCGTCGGCAGCGACGAGCAGAAGACCAAGGCGCGGGAAAAACTCACCGAGCTCGTTCGGCAGCACCATGTCAAAGTCGTGGCCATCGGCAATGGAACCGCCTGCCGGCAGACCGAGCAACTCGTGGCCGACATCATCGGCAGCGAGCTCGGCGAGTTGGACGTGCACTACGTCGTGGTCAACGAAGCGGGAGCGAGCGTGTACTCCACCAGCGAGATTGGCCGCGAGGAATTCCCCCAGTGCGACGCCATTCAGCGGAGCGCGATCTCGATCGGCCGCCGGCTGCAAGACCCGCTCAGCGAGTTGGTGAAGATCGATCCGGCGAGCATCGGCGTCGGGCTTTATCAGCACGACGCAGGCGCCAAGCACCTCCGCGACACGCTGGACGACGTCGTGCAGTCGTGCGTCAGCTTCGTGGGCGTCGAGCTCAACAGCGCGAGCACGCCGCTGCTGCGGTACGTTTCGGGCATGAACCAGCTCACCGCCCGCCGGGTGTACGAGCATCGCTGCCAGCACGGGCCGTTTCGCAATCGGCGGCAATTGATGGAAGTAAGCGGCTTGGGCGATGCCACCTTCGTGCAGGCAGCCGGCTTCCTGAAGATTGTCGCCGGCGACCACCCGCTCGACGCCACCTGGATCCATCCCGAGAACTACGAGGCCGCCGAACGGCTGCTCGCACGATTGGGCATCGAGCCAGCGACCGTCGCGTGCTCAGCGACCGCAACCCGCATCCGCGAGCTCGTGGCCCCGCTCGACCGCGACGCCCTCGCGACGGAGCTGGGCATCGGCCGCCTGACGCTCGACGATATGATCGAGGCGCTCGCCAAACCGGGGCGCGACCCGCGCGACGACTTGCCGCCGCCCATCTTCCGCAAGGACGTCGTCAAGTTTGAGGACTTGCAGCAGGGGATGGAGCTGCGCGGCACGGTGCTCAACGTCGTCGATTTCGGCGCGTTCGTCGACGTCGGCCTCTCGGACAGCGGCCTGGTGCACATCAGTCAGCTCAGCTCCAATTACGTGCGCGACCCACACGACGTGGTTGCCGTCGGCGACCAGGTGCGGGTATGGGTGACGGCGATCGACAACGACCGGCGCCGCGTGGCGCTGACGATGATCGAACCGGGAACCGAAAAGCCGCGGCCCGCCAGGTCGCGCGGCCGCCGCCGGTCGGCCGCGTCGCAGCCTTCCGCCGACGGGGCGCCGCCAACCGCCGAAAGAACGGAGCGTCCGCCGCGTCGTGCCGCCAGGCCGCGCGGCGAGCGGCGCGGGTCGCGCCCCGAGAAGCGCCCGCCCCGCACCGGTCCTTACGAGAAGCGGGCGGCCAAGCAGCGCGTGCCCATCACCAAGGCCATGGAAGAGGGCAAGGAATTCATGCGCTCCTTCGGCGACTTGCTGCAATTTCATCAAAAGAAAAAGGAGCGTGATTCCGACGACGGGGCCGAGCCGCCCGCCGGCGCGAACGGCTCGCTGAACTCAGGACGACAGGGAGACAAGGAGACCGAGAGACAAAGCGAGTAGCTTCGCATCGCGTCTCCTTGTCTCCCCGTCTCCCCCTCTTCCCTGCCTTGTATCCAATCGACGCCGCCGATACGAACCCGAGAGCGAGATGAGCTTCCGAGAGCGACTACATCAGGCCACCGAACGTGGCAAACAGACGCGGGCCGTGCAGCTCAACGAAGCGGCCGCTCAGGCACTGAGCGAGGAAGAGTGCCGCCGGCTCCACTCGCAGTATCGGCTGACCGTCAGCGAATATATCGAAAAGTGTCTCCGCGAGCTGGCCGACAACTTTCCCGGCTTTCGGGTGGAAACGGTCGTCGACGAAAGCGGCTGGGGCACCGCCGTCAATCGCGACGACGTGAGCCTCGACGCCGGACGGCGCGGCACGTTCTTCAGCCGGCTGCAGCTTGTCGTCTCACCCTACAACAAGTACCACGTGCTCGAGCTGGCGGCCAAGGGGACCGTGCGAAACAAGGAGCTGCTCAGCCGCAACCGCTATCAGCGGCTCGACGACGTCGACCTGGAGAGTTTCCGCGAGCTGGTCGAACTCTGGGTACTCGACTACGCCGAGCTGTATTCCGCCGCCGCTTAGTACTACAGCGCTAGGTTGGGTGCACCACGATGAGCACGACGAAAGTCAATGATTCAGACAGATTTACAGGATGCACAGGACCTCATTGCCGAACTAAGAGCCTATCCCAGAACCGTCGGGGACTGGCTCATTTTGCGGAGTCTTCGGAGCAAAATGTGCCTGTCCCCCTCTCCGCAGACGGTTCTGGGATAGGCTCTAAGGCGAATTCCTGGCTGTCGGCTACTTCAAACTTCAATCCTGCGAGATCCTGTAAATCCTGTCGAAGAATTTCGTTGTGTCCGTCGTGTCGTCGTGGTTCAAGTTAGCGCTGTAGGATTAGATGCCCGCCAAGTTCCGGCCGGGAATCTGCTGCTCGGCGCGAACTGCGATCTGCGAGCCAGCATGCCAGAAGCAAATCGGACGCAGCCAACGCGGCAGCACTTCCCGCGCCGGCAGGGCGAGCGAGACGCTTAGCCGGTCGCCCTGGCGCGCCTGAACGACACCGCGCAGCGGCGCGCCGTTCTGATGTAAGCTGAACCGCACGCGATCGGCGACGTGCGGCGGATAGCCAGCCAGCCGCCGCTGGACCACCTGGGCGACGCTTTGGGCGGTTGCCCGCGGCAACGTGGCTTCCAGTGCCCCGGCCCGCGCTGCCCGCGCCAAGGTCCGTTCCGCCCTCAGTAAATAACCGAGCTCCGCCAGGATGCTGGCGGCAACCAGCAACGTCACCAGCGCGGCATACCATTGCAGCACCCACCCAACGCCGCGCGTGCCGGCCCGACGGGCCGGTGCGACGCCGTCGAGCGTCGTCGACCGTTCAAAATGGGCCAGCGGATCGTAAAAGTCGCGAGCGGCATCCATACCCTCCAGGTTAATTGCGAGCCGTTCGCGCCGCAAACGAACGCTTCCCTCGTTCCCACGCTCCGCGTGGGAACGCACGACACGCGATGCTCTGCGTCGCTTCAGCGCCGCAGGAGCGGCGGGGTAGTGTGTTCCCACGCGGAGCGTGGGAACAAGGGGGAGAGGTGCCAGCGCTTCAAAAGTCGTACACCACGACCAGCTCCGGCAGCGATTCCTTGAGCTTGGCGACGCCTTCCTCGCTGACGGCCGTCAACCGCAACTCGACCTTCTTCAGCCCGCGGCACGTTTCCAAGTGCGCCAGGCCGGCGTCGCTGACGGCCGTCTCATTGAGCGACAGCGAACCGAGACTGGGAAGCCCCGCGAGGCGCTTGAGGCCGTCGTCGTCCACCGCCGTGTTGTCGAGATTCAGATAGATGAGCTTCGGCAACTCGGCGAGGTGAGCGACGCCCTCGTTGCCGACCATCGTGTTCCAAAGGTTAAGCCAGACGAGCTCCTGGAGGCCCGCGAGATGGGCGAGGGCGTCGTCGCCCACGGTCGTTTCGCTTAGGTCGAGCTTGCGCAGATCCTTCATGTCGCGGAGGTTGGCCAGGCCGTCGCCGCTGACGTACGTGCCGCGGAGGAAGAGAATGCGCAGCTTGGTGAGCTTCGCCAGGTGCGCCAGGCCGTCGTCGCTGATCGGGGCGCGCATCAAATTCAAGTCGTCGATCTCCGTGAGATTGGCCAGGTTCGCTAGGCCAGCGTCGGTAACTTTGGAATCCTCCAGCGCCAGGCCGCGGAGCCGCTTCATCCCGGCGACGTGCACCAGCCCGGCATCGGTGACTCCCGAGGTCCGCAGCTTGAGCGCGACCAGTCCGCTAAGCGGCGCGAGGTGCTCGAGGCCCTCGTCCGAAATGCGGCAACCGCGCAAGTCGAGCAAGCGCAGTTTTTTTGCCTGCTGCAGGTGCACGAGTCCGTCGTCGCCGATGCGCGTGTAGAGCAGCGTCAGGTACGTGAGCTCGGGCAGCTTGCCCACGTGCACGAGGCCGTCGTTCGAGATGGCCGTGGCCCGCTGCAGGTTGAGCGATTTGAGCTTCGCGAGCGGCAGGAGCTTCGCCAGGCCGGCGTCGGTGACGAGCGAATTCTGCAAATGCAGCTCGACGAGACTGGTCAACTGCGCGATCTGCTCCAGCCCCGCATCGCTGATCCCGGCACCCCACAGGGCCAATTTTTTCAGCTCCGGCACCGTGGCCAGGAGCTTCAGATCCGCGTCGGTCGCCGGCCGGTTCAGCAGATCGATGCCGACAATCTCGCCGGCATCGGAGCGTTCGATCCGGCCCGACAGGTATTCGACTCGTTTGACGAGCGCCTCGGTATCGGCCGCCTCCGCAGTCGCCATGAAGACTCCCGTGGCGGCAAGGACCCGACCCACGAACGTGACCCATCGCGTGACGCACATAAATGCTGTTCCTTCGCGCTAAAATGCCAAAAACAAGGATTGCCCTCTCGGTTTCGACTTCCGCTAGCCTAGTTTCGGCCAGTCGAAATGGCAAATCGAACCGCCGCCCCGCGGTTCTGCGGGACGGCTGCCGCGTGTTTGCGTTGGCCCGCCGCGCCCGTTATGCTGTTACGGATAAGGTGGACCAGGCGTTTGGCTCGCCTGGCGCATGGCTCTGACCTGCCGGGAGAATGCATCGATGTCACTGGTAACGGATCGGCGCAAATTTCTACAAGCCTCGGCGGCCGCCGGCTTGGGCTATTGGGTGGCCGGCGGATTGCAAGCCGCCCAAAGCCGCTCGCCCAACGAAAAGATCCAGCTCGGCTGCATCGGCGTCGGCGGCAAAGGAAAGAGCGACGTGCAGAACGTCTCGAAGTTCGGCAAGATATATGCCCTCTGCGACGTCGATTCGACCATCCTCGACGGCATGGCAATGGCCTACAAGTCCGAGCACAACTTCTCCGACTACCGCGAGATGCTCGACCAGTTGGGCGACCGCATCGACGCCGTGACGGTGAGCGTGCCGGACCACAACCACGCGGTGATGGCCGCCAAGGCCATGAAAATGGGCAAGCACGTTTACTGCCAGAAGCCGCTCACGCACACGATTTGGGAGGCCCGCCGGCTGGGCGAAATCGCCCGCGAAAAGGGCGTCGCCACGCAGATGGGCAACCAGCACACGGCCATCGCGCCGATGCGCAAGGCGGCCTATCAAATTCGCGCCGGCCAGCTCGGCAACGTGAACGAGGTGCACGTGTGGACGGATCGGCCCGTCTGGCCGCAAGGTGATCGACGCCCGATGATGAAGCCGGTCCCCGAAACACTCAACTGGGAGGCCTGGCTCGGCCCGGCGCCGTGGAGGGCCTACGGCGACGACGCCTATCATCAGTTCAAGTGGCGCGGCTGGTGGGACTTCGGCACCGGCGCGCTGGGCGACATGGCCTGCCACACCTGCAACCTGCCGTTCATGGCGCTCAACATGCGCGATCCGTCGGCCGTCGAGGCCGAATGCCCGGAGCACGACGGCGACAGCTATCCGCCGCGCTCGAAGATCAAATTCGACTTCCCGAAGCTGGGCGACCGCGCGGCGTTCACCATGTACTGGTACGACGGCAGCAACGTCCCGTCCTACGACCTGTTCAAGAATGTCACTTTGGAAGCCGACATCAACGGCCAGAAGGTTCCGCCGCCGACGCCCAGCGGCGTGCTGCTCATCGGCGACAAAGCCACCATGTACGCGGCCGGCGACTACGCGGAGCAGGGGATCCAGATCGTCGGCGCCGAGGAGCTCGACGTCGATTATCCCCGCAGCCCCGGCCACGAGAAGGAATGGTTCGACGCGATGCGCGATTCAAAAAAGCCCGCCATGTCGAACTTTCCCGACTACGCCGGGCCTCTCACCGAGACGATCCTGCTGGGCAACCTGGCCGTCTGGAAGCGCGGCCGCGTCGAGTGGGACCCGGTCAATCTCAAGTCGCTCAACGATCCGTCGCTGGCCCGCATCGTGCGCTGCGACTATCGCGACGGCTACGAAGTTTGACGAACCCACCGCCGCCGCAAACTCCCCCTCTCCCTCCGGGAGAGGCCCGGGGTGAGGGCGACCCGTTCTAAAGCGTTTGCCTGTTGCCACACTAGCCCGACGCGCAAGCGAGGGAATCCCTTGCTTGCGCTGCGGGCTAATGTGCGTTGGCTATTTCAATCCTAAGAACACAATAATCAATTCTCAGATCGCGTCCCGGCGCTCATGCTGCGTCGGCGGCGGGCCCGGCCGTTCCGGCGGCGGCCGTCGGCCGTCGCGATCGCCACCGCGCGGTCCCCGCGGCGGCCCGTCCGGACTGCGTTCGAATCGCTCGCGCGGGCCGCGCTCGGGACGGAATTCGGGCCAACCCGGCCCGGTCGGATTCCGCGGGCCGCCGCCCGGCTCGAAGCCGCCGCGAAAGCCGAGCTCGCTGGCCATGTACAACCGCTCCAGCTCGGCCTGCATCTCGCCCGGCGGCAGGTTCAACAGCCGTTCGCGCTGATCGTTGCTCAGCTCGTCCGCAAAATAGCGCTCCAGTTCGCCGGGGCCCCAGTTGGCCTGCAGCGAGTCGCGAATCCATTGCCAAAGCTGCAGTTGGCGGCTCCGCGGCCCGAGCCGCGCCAGGTGGTCCCGCGCGTCGGAGCTTAACTGGCCGACGATCCGCTCGCGGGCCTCGTGCGCCGACTGCTCGTTTTGCAGGGCCCAGTTAAGGATTATGAACGCGCCGCGCGGCCCTTCGAGCCGCCGCGCCCGGTCGGCCGCGCCGCGCCGCCGCATTTCTTGCAATATCTGCGCTCGGCGCTCCTCGACGAGCTCGAACACGGCCCGCCGCAGCCGCTCCGCGTCGTCGGCCGACAGCCGTCGCGAGGAGCGTTGATTCTCCCGCCGCACGAACCGCCGGACGCGGTCGAGCTGCTCGTCCGCCGCTCGTCCCGCCAGACCCTCCCGGAGTTCTTCCCGTTCGCCCACGGTCAGTTGAGAGAGCCATTGACCGTAGGTCAGCAGGTTCAATTGCAACGATTCCCAGTCGTCGGCCGATTGAATCTCGCGCTGTAGCCGCCGCAGTCGGTCGCGCTGCGCGCCGGGGAGGCTGCCAAACCTTTTGGCCTGGGCCGCAAGCTCCACTTTCTTGTCGTCCGACAAGGCCTCGACCCACTCCTGCCGATCTTCGTGCTCGGGCGCATTGATCCACTGCAAGTTCAGCAGCTCGTCTCCCGCCGCCGCGTCGTCCGTCGCCCATCGGTCCAGCGGCACTTCGTCCGGCAGGCGGCGGAGGAACTCGACGCTCTCGACCTGCGTCAGTAGATCCACCTGCCAGATGACCGGCAGATCGGCCAGGACGGCTGCGTCGCCTCGCGACTGCAGCGCCCGCGTCGCTGCGAATCCGACGAGCGCGGCGGCAACGCCGGCTGCCGAAACCAGCCACCAGCGGCGTCGCCCCGCTGCCGACACGTGGGACGTGTGCTGCGCCAGTTCGCCCTCGGCCGCGACGGCGACCATCTCCATCGTCGTGCGGGCGAAGTCGTCGCCCGCCCGCGCCGCCGTCAGCGCATCCAGCGATTCCCACGTTTGGTCCAGTTCATGCAGCTGCCGCCGGTACGCGGCATCCGCGGCCAGCCGCGTTTCCACGCGCCGGCAATCCTCCGGCGGCAGCTCGCCGTCGAGATACGCCACCAGCTCCTCTTCGGCCGGCAGTTCGGGATGTGGATCGGTAATCGATGACATGTATGGAGCGGAAATGTAGTTCTCACGCAAAGGCGCTAAGGCGCCAAGTTGATGTTCTATACCACAAAGAACACGAAGGACACGAAGCAGAAATCTGAGTGAGGCATTTCCTGTGTCGTGCGCGTCCTCTTGGTGTTCTTAGTGTCCTTTGTGGTGACCATTGCTTCATTCTCTTTGCGGCTTGGCGCCTTTGCGTGAGCCCTTCTTTCATTGAAGTGAAGTCTTTCATTCAGTTGGCGGAACTTCGGTATCCGCTTCGGCCGCGGCGTTGAGCGTGGCGCCGCGCTCCCAGTACGGCTGCAATGCTTCGCGCAGGTTGCACCGCGCCCGGGAGAGCAGCGACTTGATCGCCTGTGGCGACATGTCCATTACCTCCGCGATGTCGGCGTAGCTGAAGTGTTCGAATTTCGCCAGCAGCACGGCCATCCGTTGCCGCTCGTTGAGCGTGAGGATCGCCTGCTGCACGGCGGCACACAGCTCGGCCTTGTCGAGCTGCCGCGTGGGCATCAGGCCGCTGGCGGCCAGGGCCACCGCCTCCATCGAGTGCGGCGCCGATTCGCTGGCCGCCGGCGCCAAGTGCACCTCGCGGCGCCGCGCCTTGGTCCGCAGCGCGTTCGACGCCACGTTCCCCGCGATCGTGAACAGCCACGTCGAAAACTTCGCCCCCGGCACGTAGCGGCGGCGGGCCCGGTACACCCGCAGGAAGACTTCCTGCGCCAAGTCCTCCGCCAGGTCGCGCTGACCCACCAGGTGCGCGAGGAGCGACAGCAGCCGGTTCTGGTACCGCAGCATCAGCTCCTCGAACGCCTGAGCATCGCCGTCGCGCACCTGGAGCATCAGCCGAACGTCGGGATCGGCCAGCGTATACCTTTCGGCGGTCGACTCGCTAATCGACACAGGAGGTTCTCGAGCAGGTCGGTGTGCTGGGGACGGTGCTCCGTCACATCCAGCTTATACTGCGCTCACTTGGGCGACGAGTGTACCTCGCTCTTCGCCGCTCCGTGAGGCAC
>CAZHIV010000141.1:0-16093 GCA_964532675.1 uncultured Planctomycetaceae bacterium | reverse complement strand
CAAGGGACAACTGCTCATCGTCCAGCGGAGCCGCGACTTAGAGAAGGAGATCGCTTCGCTTCACGGCCAGTTGCAAAAGGACCTGGCCGATTTGCAGGCAACCCGTGACGAGCTGAATTACAACAAAGAGCTCACCGACGTCGAGGAAAGCCAGAAGGAGGCGCGCGTCAATCAGCTCCGAGCCAGCGTGGAGAGCCTGCAGCAACAACTGGATCTGCTCAACGCCAAGCAGGAGATGCTTCAAGTGCGCAGTCCGATCGACGGGCGGGTTGTCACCTGGAACGTCGAGGAGCGCTTGCTCGGCCGGCCGGTGAACCGGGGAGAGAACCTGCTCGAAGTGGCCGATCCGACCAGCGACTGGGAGCTCGAGATCCTGATGCCCGAATCGCGCATGGGCCACATCGCCAAGGCCTCGACGGAATCAACTGGCGAATTGCCCGTCACATTTTTCCTGGCGCTCAATCCGAAAGAAAAGCTGGAAGGCCAGGTGCAGGAAATCCATCGCAGCGCCGAGGTCCGCGGCGAAGGGGGGAACACCGTGCTGGTGCGCGTGTCGTTCGACCAGGGGCGGCTTCGCGAAGTGGTCGAGGAACCGAAGATCGGGGCCACGGCCACCGCCGCCGTCCACTGCGGCAAGCGGGCAATCGGCTATGTTTGGCTGCACGACCTCATCGATTTCGTACGCGCCAAGATTCTGTTCCGTTTGTTTTAGAAGTATTTACTCGATGAATTAAACCGCCAAGAACGCGGAGGTCGCCAAGGTATCTGCAATGTTATTGCCTTACTTGGTTTTCTTGGCGTCCTTGGCGGTTCAACACTAGCTTGAAGGTTTGATCTCAACAAGACAGACCTTTCGCTAGAGGGAAGATTATCCATGACGAACGCAATCCTCGCCATCGCCATCCTGCTCCAGCTCGGCGCGCCCAGCGCGGAACGCTACCCGGACCAGGCGACCGATCCGGTCGTCAAAGGAATCGTCAAAGTAACGGACCAGATCAAGCTGCCGGCCAAGGAGCCCGGCGTCCTGGTGCATCTGGCGGTGAAGGAAGGCTCCGAAGTTCGTGCGGGCCAGGAAATCGGCCAGATCGACGACAGCGAACCGCAGATGCAAAAGAAGGCGGCGAACTACCAGCTTAACGCGGCCGTCAAACGCTGGAAGGACGACGTCGATATCCGCTTCGCCCAGGCAGCGGCCGCGGTCACCAAGGCCGATTATGAAATGCTCCTGGAAAGCAATCGGCTGGCGGACAAGGCGGTCGCTCAAACCGAGGTTCGCGGGAAGAAGCTGGAATGGGACAAGATGCTGCTCTCCATCGAGAAATCGCGCCACGAACAGGAGCTCGCCAAATACGAGGCGTATACGAAAAAAGCCGAGGTCGAAGCGGCCGACATGGCCATTCAGCGGCGCGTGATCACGGCCCCGTTCCACGGCGTCGTCGAGGACCTGAGCCGCAAGCAGGACGAGTGGGTGAATCCGGGCGATACGATCCTCAAGCTGTTCCGGCTCGATACGATGCAGGTGGAGGGCGCGGTCGCGCAAAGCCAGTATGACCCGCACGAGCTGCAAGGCTGCGAGGTCACCGTGGAGGTGGAAATGGCCCGCGGACGCAAGGAGACGGTGCGCGGACGCATCACCAAGGTCAGCTCGATCATCCGCGGCGACGGCATGTACAACGTCCGCGCCGAGGTCGCCAACCTTCAAGAGCACGGCAGCTGGATGCTGCGCGACGGCATGCCGGCGACGATGACGATTCACCTCGGCACCGGCGGCCGAACCGCGGCCGGCATTACACGAGCGCAGTGACGAAAGTTGAGGGTCGATGGTTGAGGGCTGAGGGTCAGAACGGAGTTGCTTAAGAGCCTATCCCAGACCGTCGGGGACTGGCTCATTTTGCGGAGTCTTCGGAGCAAAATGTGCCTGTCTTCCTTCCGCAGACGGTTCTGGGATAGGCTCTAAATCTCTTCCGGCCCTCGACCATCAACCATCGACCCTCAACCAACCAAAATGGCCACCCTCGCCCAAAGCCTTGTCTCTAGCTCGTCGCGCAAGCTGCCGATTCGGATGCGGCCCGACTTGCGCGGGCGGAAGCATCGCTACCAGGGGCGCATTTACTGGGTCGTGAAGGACCCCGTCGGCCTGCAGTATTACCGCTTCGAGGAAGAGGAATACGCCATCCTGCAGATGCTCGACGGGCAGTCGAGCCTCGACGAAATTGCCGCCCGGTTCGAGCGCGAGTTTCCCCCGCAGACGATTCGCACCGAAGAGCTTCAGCAATTCATCGGCATGCTGCACCGCAGCGGCCTGGTAATCACCGACGCCGCCGGGCAAGGTCAGCAGCTCGTCAAGCGACGCGACGAGCGCAAGCGCAAGGAGCGGTTCGCCACGCTGACGAACATCCTGGCTATCCGATTCAAGGGTTTTGATCCCGACCGCTTTTTGAACTTCCTCTATCCGTATGTGCGGTGGTTCTTCACCGTGCCCGCGATGGTCGGCTGCATCCTGCTGGGGCTGGCGGCGCTGACGCTGATCGTCGTGCAGTTCGACCTGTTTCAATCGCGGCTGCCGTCGTTCCATACGTTCTTCCAGGCCAAGAACTGGCTCTGGCTGGGTCTCACGCTGGCCATCACCAAGATGCTGCACGAGTTTGGCCACGGCCTCTCGTGCAAACACTTCGGCGGTGAATGCCACGAAATCGGCGTGATGTTCCTCGTGCTCACGCCGTGCCTCTATTGCAACGTCTCGGACTCCTGGATGCTACCCAACCGCTGGCATCGGGCGGCCATCGGCGCGGCCGGAATGTACGTCGAGCTGGTGCTGGCTTCCATTTGCACGTTCATCTGGTGGTTCACTGAGCCGGGACCGCTCAACTACATCTGCCTGAACGTGATGTTCATCAGCTCGGTGAGCACGATCCTGTTCAACGCCAATCCGCTGCTGCGCTACGACGGCTACTACATCCTCAGCGATATTCTCGAAATCCCCAACCTGCGCCAGAAGGCGAGCACGATCCTCAACCGCAAGTTGGGCAAATGGTTCCTCGGCCTGGAAGAGCCCGAGGACCCGTTCCTGCCCAAGCGCAAGCAATGGCTGTTTGCCACCTACACGGTGGCAGCCGCCCTTTACCGCTGGGTGGTGGTGCTCTCTATCCTGTATTTTTTGAACAAAGTTTTCGAGCCGTACGGCCTCAAGATCATCGGCCAGATGATCGCTCTAGCCGCGGCCTACGGGCTGGTGATTCAGCCGCTGGTCAAGGTGTATAAGTTCTTCAAAGTGCCGGGGAGGTTGGGAAAAGTGAAGCGTCTTCGAATGTATGCCTCGCTGCTGCTCGTCGTGGTGGCCATCGTGGGAATCTGCCTGGTGCCGTTGCCGTCGCACGTGTACTGCCCCTTGGAAGTGCAAGCCCGGAACGCCGCTTCGGTCTACGTGGGCGTGGATGGGATGCTGGAAGAGGTACTCGTTCGCCCGGGAGATAAAGTCACCGAGGGCCAGCTTCTCGCACAACTTCGAAATATCGATGTCAACATCGCCATCGCCGACCTGACGGGCCAGCACGAAATTTACGCGGCCCAGCTTCAAGGGCTGCAACGCGTGATCTTCGAGGACCGCCGGGCTGCCGCCGAAGTCGGCCCTATCACCGAGGCCCTGGCGAGCATCAAACGGCAGCTTGCCCAGCGCGAAGACGATCGTGAAAAGCTGCGGCTCGTCGCCCCGCGAGCCGGCACCGTGCTGCCCGTTCCGCTCGTCGACAAACAAGGCGACGAAAGCCACCTGCCGTCGTGGTCCGGCTCGCCGCTGGAACCCGAGAATCTTGGTGCGACGCTCGTGGCCGGCAACAAGCTTTGTCAGATCGGCGATCCGAACCGGCTCGAAGCCCGCTTGATAATCGACCAGGGCGACGTGGCGTTCGTCGAGCCCGGCCAACGCGTGGAGATCATGCTGGATCAGACGGCCGAGTATGTGTACGTGAGCAAGATCGAACGTCGGGCCACCGAGACATTGAAGAAAACCCCCAAGAATCTCTCGAGCCTGCAGGGCGGGCCGCTGCCGACCCAAATGGACCCCGGCGGCGTGGCCCGGCCGCTGAGCCCCGTCTTCGAAGCGGTCGTCCCTCTGCCGGAACAGGATCCCGACGGCCTGTTGCGCATTGGCCTGGTGGGCCGCGCCAAAATCACCACCCCGCCGCGTACGCTCTGGCAACGGCTCGTCCGCTACGCCTCGCGGACGTTCAATTTCGAGCTGTAGGCAAATCTCCACTGTAGGGAACGCCCTCTGCGGCGTTCCGTGTTGTGCGTTGCGACAACGGAACGGCACAGAGGCCGTTCCCTACAGTCCGCCTGCATTGCCAGCATGGCCTGCGCTCGCTCTAGGCCGCTGCGGAAGTTCTCCCTAGAATCCGCCGCATGATTGGCGCTTACCCGGGCTCTCGCGGCTGGTCCGCTCGCTGGAACTCCCTTTATCGATGGATGCGCGCCGGCGGCGTGCGCCGGCGGCTGTTGACCTTTCTCGTGCTCCTGGTCGTCGCGATCGCGGCGTTACCGTACCTCGTCGCCAAAACACCGCTGCGGAACGTGCTCCTATCGGCGGCCGTTCCCAATGGCGCCCTGCGCGTAACGTCGCGCGACGCCTCATTGAGCTGGTTCAGCGCGCCTTCCCTAACCGGCCTCGAAATCAAAGATCCGGCTGGCAACGTTTTGATGGCGGCGGAACGCGCCGGCATCGACCGCGCGCCCCTCTCGCTGCTGGCGAATCGCAGCGAACTGGGGCTGATCGAAATCGTCCGACCCACGATTTACGTTCAGGTGCGCCCGGACGGCAGCAACCTGGAAGACGCGGCCCAACGATTGCTCGCCGAATTGGCCGCACCGGAGGAACCGCCGCCGGCCGCCGAACCCACCGTCTCGCCGTCGTTCGCCGTGCGCATCGTCGAGGGCACCATACACATCGAAGACGCCGCGAACAACCGCCGCTGGCGGGCCGATCGCATCGCCGCGCAATATGAAACTCGCGGCACATCGGCCGGCCTGGGCCGCGGCACGCTATCAGGTCAGCTTATCGAGATCGTGCAGAACATCGGCCGCGAGGTTCCCGCCGGCAGCGTTTCGATTTCGCTGCAACCGGCCGACGCCGGCCGCGAGCAGTTCGCTTTGCAAGCCGAAAGCCTGTCGCTGGCGACGGCCGAGCCGTGGCTCCGCCGCTTTGTCGGCGGCAGCGAACTGCGCGGCACGCTTTCCGGCCATGCGGCCGCAACGTGGATGTCCGGCGTTCCCTTCCCGGACGGATTGGAATCGACCGGCAACGTGTCCATCGACCGGCTCGACGCTGCCGCGACAGCGCTGGGTGGCGACCGAATTCGGCTTTCGCGCGTCGAGCTGCCCTGGCGGCTGGCGTCGCGGCCCGGCGGGATCGAAATCGAAGAGCTGCAATTGCGCAGCGAAATTGGCCAGGCCGCACTCCGCGGCCGGCTCGATCCGGACCTTGCCGCCGCGCAACACGACTTGGAGCTGCGCGGGACAATCGACGTGGCTCGCCTCGCGGCGATGCTCCCCAAAGCCTTGCGCATTCGCAGCGATACGACGATCACCTCCGGCACGATCGAGCTTGCCGGGCGATATCAACCGGCGGGCGAAGGGCAACAGATCACCGGCTCGGTGCGCACGGCCCAACTGGCCGCCACCAGCGCGGGCCGGCCGCTGCGGTGGGACCAGCCCGTCAACGCCAGCTTCGCGCTGCGCCGCGCGGCCGGCGCCATGCAGATCGACTCGCTGCGCTGCGATTCCAAGTTCTTGAAGATCGAAGCCGCCGGCAGCCAGGAGCAATTCTCCGCGACCGCGTCGTTCGATCTCGACAGCCTGGCCGAGCAGCTCGGCCAGTTCGTCGACCTTAGCGGCGTGCAGCTCGCCGGCACCGGCACGGCAAAAATCGACTGGCAAAACCGGGCAGACCATGGCTTTTCGGCGAAGGCAACCGGAGACCTCGCCCAGCTGGTGGTCTCGCTCCGCGAAGGCGCCACCTGGGCCGAGCCGCAACTATCGCTTCGGGCCGAGGCGGCGGGAGTCCTCGATCCGATTACTCACCGGCCGACGCGCGTCGACACCGCCAGGCTGCATGTCGCCGGCCAGGGCGACGAGCTTGATGCACGTCTCACCGCGCCCGTTGACCTCGCGAACGATCAATCCGTCTGGCCAGTCGCCCTCCGCGCCAACGGCGACATCGCCCGCTGGCTCACCCGGGCGCGGCCGTGGGTGGCCCTCGATCCCTGGCAGTTCGACGGACAAACCGAGTTGACTGCCACGCTTCGCGTCGCCGCGAACGCGGTGGATGCATCCGAAACAAAACTCGTGGCAAGTAATTTGCGCGCCTCGGCTCCCGGCTGGAACATCAACGAATCGCGCGTGGAGCTGGCCGGCGACGCTCGCTGGAACGGCACGGCGAACGAAGTGTCGGCAGGCGCGCTGCAGCTAGTCACGAGCACCGTCTCGCTGGCCGCTCGTGACATGCGCTACCGCGCCGCCGAGTCGGGAATCAGTCAGCTCGCCGGTGCGGCCGCGTTTCGCGCCGACCTGGCCCGGCTGGCGGCATGGAAACAAGCCGCCGGTCAACCGAGCCAGTTTCAACCGAAGGGTGAGCTCACCGGTAACGTCCGTTTTGTCCAACAAGGCGACCGCATCAGCGGCGAGCTGACGGCGACTGGCCAAAACCTCGCGCTCCTCAGTCGAGACGCGTCCGCAACAGCTGGCCGCAGCGCGCCTGCCGCCGACGGCTACGAAATGATCTGGCAGGAACCAAAGCTCACGCTGCGCGGCCAGGCGAATTACGAATCGGCGGCAGACCGAGTCACGTTCGACCAGCTGCAAATCCAAAGCAATACGCTGCAGGCCGCCGTGGGTGGCCAAATCCAGAAGGTTTCCTCCACGGCCGACGTCAACCTCTCCGGCACGCTGAATTACGATCTCGCTCAAGTCACGCCGCTGCTGAGGCCTTATCTGGGCAACGGCATCCAGTTCACGGGCCGCGAACAGGCCCGGTTTGCCATCGCGGGCAACCTGGCGGATGCCGGCGGCCCACGCGCTCAATTGACGGGTGCGAAGATCGGCGATCCGTATCGAACGACCGCGACAACTGCGACCGCGTCGGCGGCCCACTGGTCGCGGCGGGTCGGCGCCCAGCTCGAACTGCCGTGGGGCGGCGCCAACGTGTACGGCCTGCCCGTGGGAGCCGGCCGGCTTACGGCGAACGTCGGCGAGGGCGCGCTGCGTATCGACCCGCTGTCCCTGGCCGTGGGCGAAGGCCGGCTCACCGCCGCCCCGCTGGTCCGTTTCGATCCGCAGCCGGCGGAGCTCACGCTGCCCCCCGGGCCGCTTGTCACGAACGTGCGTATTTCGCCCGAGGTGAGCGAAGCCATGTTGAAGTATGTCGCGCCCGTGCTGGCCGGGACGACGCAAAGCGAAGGCCTCTTCTCGATGCAGCTCGAGGGCACCCGCGTCCCCCTGGCGGAGCCCAAGCAGGCCGACGCGGCGGGCCGGCTCACCGTCCATTCGGTACGCGTCGTCCCCGGCCCGCTCGCTCGGGAGATCATCACCGTCGCCCAACAGGTCGAAGCGCTGGCCAAGCGCCGCGATCCCACTGCCCTTGTGAACAAACAGCCGGCCACGCTGCTCTCCATCCGCGACCAGCAGGTGAATTTCCGCGTCGTCGAAGGCCGCGTGCATCATCAGAATCTGGAGTTCCAGGTGGGCGACGTCACGCTCCGCTCACAAGGCTCGGTCGGCTTGGACGAGACGCTCGCGCTCACGCTGCACATACCCATTCAGGATTCTTGGATATCCAAGGACCCGCTGCTGGCCGGCCTCAAAGGCCAGTCCCTGCAAGTGCCCGTTTCCGGCACGCTCAGCCGGCCGAAGCTCGACCAGCGCGCCGTCGCCAGCCTATCGGGCCAGCTGCTGCAAAACGCGGCCGGCCAGGCCCTCGGCAACGAGGTGAACAAGGCGCTCGACAAGCTCTTCAAATCCCGCTAAAGAGTCCTAATTTTCGGAGCTGATGACATGACTCGTCCCACCATCATCCGCCTGCCGGCGTTGGCCCTGTTGCTCATGCTTCCGACCGCCGTTGTAGATGCCCAGGTTATCGTCCAACAGAATCCCACCGAAGTGACGGTGATCGACGCGACGAACGTGTTCGCTCAGGCGATGGTGATGCCGCAGAACGAGATTCCGCGGTCGCTATTGGCCGAAGCCCAGGCGGTGGCCATCGTGCCCGGCATGGTCCGCGGCGCGTTCGTGATCGGCGTGCAGCATGGGCGAGGCGTGCTGGTGGCGCGCGACGCGCAAGGCGCGTGGCAGCCGCCGCGGATGATCACGATCACCGGCGGCAGCATCGGCTACCAGATCGGCGTGCAGGCGACCGACCTGGTGCTCGTGTTTCGCACGCAGCAGAGCGTGGCCAACTTGCTGCGGGGAACGTTGAAGATCGGCGTCGACGCGGCCGCCGCGGCCGGGCCCGTTGGCCGGCAGACGTCCGCCGCCACCGACCTTCAATTGCAGGCCGAGATTCTGTCGTATTCCCGTGCCCGCGGCGCGTTTGTCGGCGTCTCGATCGACGGCTCGGTCGTCTCGCTCGACCCCGCGGCGGAAGCCATTTACTATCAACCGCCCGGCGCCGTGCCGGCCTCCACGATGCAACTGCTGCAAGTGCTGACCGCGTATTCGGCCGTTGCGCCGGCAGCCGGAGCAGCGCCCGCCCCCGCGCCCGCCGATTCGAGCAGTTGGCGGCCCGCCGGACAGCGCGCCGGCGAAGTCGAGGCCACCCGGCAGCAGCTCGACCACACGTCGCGGCAACTCGCGGCCAACCTGGACGACAACTGGAAGCGATACCTCGCGCTGCCGCCAGAAATATATGTGGCGAACCAGGTGCCCAATCCGCAGGCCATCGATCAGGCAATTTCGCGGTACGAAGACGTCGCCCGCCGGCCCGAGTATGCCGCGCTGCATTCTCGCACCGAATTCCAGGAAGTCTTGCGCTCGCTGCGCCGCCTGGGCGAAGTGCGAACCGCCGCCAACGCCTCGCTCGACCTACCGCCTCCACCGCGTTAGATTGCAGCTAACCTGACCCATCGCCACCGGCATGGTATACTTACCATGATCGAGGAAACCTTAAGATGGCGAGCGTGATTCCAAATCAAGATGCCGCTCAACTCGAGTACATGCATGCCGTTTACAGGGACGGAGGGGCAGCGAAGGAAATGGCGCCTCACGTTGTGTATCCGACGAGCGGCTGCCCCCATGAGGGTTGCCGCCAGAGCTTGCAGGCCATCGACTTTCGTCTGGAGGCGTTTGGCCGCAACGTACATGATCCGCTCGTGCGGGCGTGGTGGGAGGATGCCGGGTTCGCCGGCCGCTGCCCAGGTTGCGGCGGATGGATCCATTTTACGATCCGCGGCAAGCGGGCCATCGACCAGCGCGAGGCGGAGTCGATACTGCAACTGCCGGCTAACTGGGCCGATGAAGCGGTCATACTCTAATCGAATCCATCAACCGCGGATCACCCTCGCCGACGCCGGCTTCGGCGCGGTATCATAATGGGCTCGGCACATGGAGGGCCGTGCTATGGAATGGATGTCGCGGTCGGATATCATTCTGTTGTTGGTTGCCTCGTATGCGGCCGTGATGGCGCTCGTGAGGCTGATGCAGCGGCGGCGGGACCAGTTGGTTGCCGACGTTCAGCAGCAGATTAGCGCCCGCCGCAACCGCGGCAGTCGTGCCGCCCACGACGATAAGCAGAACCGCGGCGCCGCGTAGCCGGTCGCTCGCGAGCTCCCGCGCATGAAAAAGCTCTACATCGAAACCGTCGGCTGCCAGATGAACGAGCTCGACAGCGAGCTCGTAGTCGCCAGCCTGCGCAAGGACGGCTACGAGCTCACCACCACCCCGCGCGATGCCGATACGATCCTGTTCAACACGTGCAGCGTCCGGCAACATGCGGAGGACAAGATTTACAGCGCCTTGGGCCGCCTGAAGAACGCCAAGCGCGAGCATCCCGGCAAAGTAATCGGCGTATTGGGCTGCATGGCCCAAAAGGACCAGGCCCTGATTTTCAAGCGGGCGCCGTACGTCGACCTCGTGGTCGGGCCCGGCCAGTTGCACCAGGTGCCGGCGCTGGTGCGCGAGATTCGCAGCCAAGGCGCTGCGCGCATCCAGCGGCTGGAGGTCAACCTGGGCCGCCGCGATGGCAGTCGCGCGCAAATCGAACGCAGTCACGAAAGCTTCGACCCCTTGCGCGACCCGGCCATGCGGCCGACGCCCTATCAGGCCTACGTGCGGATCATGATCGGCTGCGACAAGTTTTGCACGTACTGCATCGTGCCCAGCGTCCGCGGACCCGAGCAAAGCCGCCCGCCGGCCGACATCATCGCCGAGTCGCGTCAACTGGCCGGCGAAGGCTGCCGGGAAATCACCCTCTTGGGTCAGACCGTGAACAGCTACCGCTACTGCGAAGGGTCGCGCCGCTGGCGGCTGAGCGATCTTCTGGAAAGCCTGCATGCGATCGAGGGCATCGAGCGCATCAAGTTCGTTACGAATTACCCCAAGGACATGACGGACGACCTCCTGGCCGCGGTGCGCGATCTGCCGAAGGTCAGCAAGTACCTGCATGTGCCCGTGCAAAGCGGTTCGAATGCCGTCCTGCAGCGCATGAAGCGCGGCTACACCGTCGAGGAGTACCGCGAGATGCTGGCCCGCACGCGCCAGTGGATACCGGAAGTCGCCGTCACGAGCGACTTCATCGTCGGCTTCTGCGGAGAAACCGAAGACGAATTCCAATCGACGATGGACCTCGTGCGCCAGTCGCGGTTCAAAAACAGCTTCATCTTCAAGTACAGCGAGCGCCCCGGCACCAAGGGCGCCGAGCTGTACGCCGACGACGTGCCCGACGACGTCAAGCGCCGGCGCAACAACGAGCTGCTGACGCTGCAAAACCAGATTAGCGAAGAAGACAACCAGGCCTTCCTCGGCCAGCAGGCAACCGTTTTCGTCGAAGGACCCAGCAAGCAGCACGTAGCCGCGTCTCTCCGAGATGCGAATGCGAGTTTCGGAGAAACTCGCCTACGTGTTGGCGACAGCCCCCAGCCGCCAGCCCCCGGCCCCCAGCTTCAACTCACGGGGCGCACCCACTGCGACCGCATCGTGGTTTTCGACGGCAACCGCCGCCAGATCGGCTATTTCCTGTCCGTCACGATTTACGACGCCAACGCCCATACGCTTTTCGGCGAAGTCGTGACGCGCCACACCGGCCCAGAGCTCGTTGCGCTGGCGATGCCCAACCGCTAGAGCGGGTGGCTCTGACATGCAGCGGACGGATTTTGCTCGGTCGGCCGCGATACCCAATCTGTAGGGAACGCCCTCCGTGGCGTTCCGCGTTGTGCGTGGGACCGACGGAACGGCACGGAGGCCGTTCCCTACAGGACCAATTCCCCGGATGGTCTCAAATAAAGCAGGCAGCCGGTAGAAATCGGCCCGCGAGTAAGTTAGGATAAGGCTGTTGCAGGCGGTCACTTCGGCAATTTGCGCGCTGTCATGATCGACATCGACCGCCTCCGCTCTTGTCTGGACGATGCCCAAGAGGCCGAGCCGTGGCTCCGCTCGCTGTGCGTGGCGAATCTGCCGGCGGCACGCAGTAATTTCATGCGGATGGCCGACCAGGGGGTGACGCTCGACTTGTTGTCGGAGATCAGCGAGCAGTTCGCCGCCGTGGCGCCGACGCTCGCCGACCCCGACATGGCGATGAACAACCTGGAGCGGTTCATCGCCTCGTCGCGCAACCCGATGGCCGCCGCCGCGCTCTTCGAGCGCGATCGCGACGCCCTGCCCAACTTGCTGCAAATCTTTTCCACCAGCCAGTCGCTCAGCGACCTGTTGGTTGCCGACCAGGAGGCGTACGACCTGCTGCGAATGACCGAGGGCCAGCCGGTGGCCCGCGAGGCGCTCGTCGACGAGCTGGTCGGCGAGATTCGCGCGCTGGGCAACGATGCGGAAGTCTTGGCCTCGCTGCGCCGTTACAAGCGGCGCGAAACGTTGCGTATCGCCTACGGCGACATCGTGCGCAACCAGCCCGTCGACACGGTGACGCGGCAAATCTCCTACCTGGCGGACGCGATCCTCGAAGCGGCCCTCGTCTTCGCCCAGCGCCAGTTGCAGGAGCGGTATGGCCGGCCACTGCGCCCCGACGGCGAGCGGAGCCGGTTCGTCGTGCTCGGCCTGGGCAAGCTGGGCGGCATGGAGCTGAACTATTCCAGCGACATCGATCTGATCTTCCTCTACGACGAGGACGGCCAGACCGACGCCCGCCGCGTGGTAAGCAACCAGGAGTACTTCGCGCGGCTGTCGAAGGAGCTGGTGCGCCTCTTAACCGAGACCACCGAGCTGGGATCGACGTACCGCGTCGACCTGCGGCTGCGGCCCGAGGGGTCCGGCGGCACGCTGGCGCTGAGTTTTAGCAGCATGCTCACCTACTACGACGTGAAGGGGCGGACCTGGGAGCGGCAGGCTTTCGTCAAGGCGCGGCCGGTGGCGGGCGACAGCGATCTGGGCCGCGATCTACTGGCCCGGCTCGAGCCGTGGATCTATCGCAAATATCTCAGCCTGGCCGATATCACGGGCATCAAGTCGCTCAAGCGCCGCATCGAGCGCGGCGTCGAAAAAGCGGGCGGCGATCTGCGGAACGTGAAGACCGGCCACGGCGGCATTCGCGATATCGAGTTCGTCATTCAGTTTCTGCAGCTACTTAACGGTGGCGCTCTGCCGGAGGTTCGCACCCCAAACACGCTCGAAGCGATCGAACGTCTGGAAAAAGCCGGCTGCCTCACGCCCGATGAGCGGGCCAAGCTGGAAGACAACTACAGCATGCTGCGCAAGCTCGAGCATCGCCTGCAAATGATGTTCGACCTGCAGACGCACTTGCTGCCCGACGACGCCGAGGAGCTGGCCAAGCTGGCCGTGCGGATGGGTTACTCCCCCTCCCCTATCCCCTCCCCAAGCTGGGAAGGGGAAAGGGCAGCGGTCTCCCCGCTGGAAGCCTTTCAGCAGGATTACTCGCGTCGAACGGGGCAGAATCGCGAAATGCTCGACCACCTGCTGCACAACGCCTTCCCCGGGGATGCGGCCACCGAGCCGGAGGTCGATCTGATCAACGATCCGAACCCCGCGGCGGAGCGCATTCGCGAAGTGCTCGGCCGATATCCGTTCGACGACACCCCGGCGGCCTACCAGAATCTGATGGCGCTGGCCACCGAGAAGATTCGCTTTCTTTCCACGCGCCGCTGCCGACACTTTCTGGCGGCCATTGCCCCGCGCCTGTTGGCGGCAATCGCCAACACGCCCGAGCCCGATACGACGCTTGTCAATCTCAGCCGCGTGAGCGATTCGCTCGGCGGCAAGGCGGCCCTATGGGAGCTTCTGAGCACCAATCAGCCGTCGCTCAACCTGTACGTCACGCTCTGCGCCTCATGCCCCTACCTCGCCGGCATCCTCACCAGCAACCCGGGCATGATCGACGAGCTGATGGACAGCCTGCTGGTGCGCAACCTGCCGACGCTCGCCATGCTCGAAGATACGCTGGCCGAGTTGTGCAAGGGCGCGGAAGATATCGAGCCGATGCTGCACAGCTTCAAGAACGCCCAGCATTTGCGCGTCGGCGTGCGCGACGTATTGGGCAGGGACGACATTCGCTCGACCCACGCGGCCTTGTCGGACATCGCGGAAACCTGCATCAAGCAAATCGCCGAACGCGAGTACGTCAAGCTGGTCGACAAGTTCGGCTTCCCGACCATCGGCCGGCCGACGGGCGAGGAGCTGGCCAACGACATCCATCGCGGCTTCTGGGAGCGGTTCGCCGATCGCGAGGGAGACACGTGCGAGCCGGTCGTCATCGCGCTGGGCAAACTGGGCGGCCGCGAGCCCAATTTCCACAGCGATCTCGACCTCATCTTTTTGTACGAAGCGGGCGGCCAGACCACCGGCCGCAGTTCCCAACTCCCCTCGCCGTCCCGGGGTGGGGCCGGGGGTGGGGCCGGCACCGTCAACAGCCACTTCTTCAGCGAGTTCGGCCAGCGGCTGATCCGCGTCACCAATCACCTTGGTCCGCATGGCCGGCTGTACGAGGTCGATGCCCGGTTGCGGCCCACGGGTCGCAGTGGCGCGCTGGCCGTATCGTTCGATGCGTTCGCCCGTTATTTCGCCGAGGGGCCGGCCCAGCTGTGGGAGCGGCAGATGCTCTGCAAGGCGCGGCCCGTGATCGGCAACGCGGACGTGAGCTCGCACGCGATGGAGATCGTCGCGGGCGCCGCATTCGGCACGCCCTGGCGGCCGGAGTTCGCAGCCGAGATCCGCGAGATGCGGCTGCGGCTCGAAGAAACGGCCACGAAGAACAACCTCAAGCGCGGCCCCGGCGGCACCGTCGACACCGAGTTCCTCGTGCAAATGCTGCAGCTCAAACACGGCGGCGGCGACCCTTCGGTCCGCGTCCCCGGCACGCTCGACGCGCTCACCGCCCTGGAACACGGCGGCTACCTCTCGGCCGACGACGCCGAGTATTTCCGCAACAGCTACCGGTTCCAGCGGAACGTCGAGGCCCGCATCCGCCTGATGGACGCCGCCGGACGCCACGAGTTGCCGGAAAACGAAAAGGAGCTGGCCAAGTTGGCGTATCTTCTTGGGTACCAGCGCCCGCAGGACCTTGTTGCCGAAGCGAATCGCACATTCGCCGAAAACCGCGCCCGCTTCACCCGCCTCTTCGACGCCGCCGCATCGATATAAAGCCGCGACCGCCGGTCGCGGAATGCGCGTGGTCCTTCGGCTGACGTCCGCCACTGCACGACCGCGACGCCGTTTTCCGCGACCAGCGGTCGCGGCTTTATGGGCCGAAGCGGTCGCCGGGGCGGACGCGGTAACCGCGCAGAAACTCGGCGGCAGCCATGGAGCGTTTTCCCGCCGGTTGAAGATCGAGGATGTCCAGCGCGCCGTCGCCGGTGGCGACGAGAAGGCGATCCGTGGCGTCGAGGACTGCGCCGTCCCTCGCCCTGCCCTCTCCCCTAGGGAGAGGGTGGATGGCGACGCGGTCGATGTTTAACCGCAACGGCTCGGCGCCTTCATGGTGCCAGAACGTGTAAGCGCGGGGCCAAGGACGCAGCGCGCGGACCTGGTTTTTGATTTCCTGCGCAGCGCGAGACCAATCAATCGAGCCTTGCTCTTTTTTCAAGCGGGGCGCCTTGGAGGCCAGGCTCGCGTCCTGTTCGATCGGTTGGGCAGTGCCCTGTTCAAGCGACTCGATCGACTGCAGCACGAGCCCGGCGCCGAGTGCGGCGAGGCGTCCTTCGAGTTGCTGTGCATCTTCATCGGGATCGATCGGCGTGCGTTGTTGGGCGAGGAGCGGGCCGGCATCCAGGCCGGGCGTCATATGGATCACGCTGTTCCCGGTTTCCGTTTCGCCGCGGAGGATGGCCCATTGCACGGGCGCGGCGCCGCGATACTTCGGCAGCAGCGAGCCGTGGAGGTTGATGCCGCCCAGTCGCGCCGTGGCGAGTGTTTCCGGGCGGAGAATCTCGCCGTAATCGCTGACCACGAGCAAGT
Source organism: uncultured Planctomycetaceae bacterium (assembly GCA_964532675.1). GTDB lineage: Bacteria > Planctomycetota > Planctomycetia > Pirellulales > Lacipirellulaceae > JABDGM01. The sequence goes on along the minus strand of CAZHIV010000141.1, from coordinate 475 downwards.
CGGCCGTTAGCGAGGCGAGTTGCGATTGCGCTTCGAGAGAGTTCACCGTGTCGGGCGACCACGTGTCGAGCCCAAGCCGCTCGGCCGCCCGCTGAAGCGGGCTCGCCTCCCGCCGCCGCCCCGCCGGCGGTCGAGTCACGACCAGGAGCACATCATGCTCGCTGCCAACCAGCGCGTCGAGCGTGGGCGCGGCAAACGGACCAGTACCGAGCATGACGATTCTCATTGCGATATTCGCACCAGTCGGTGTTAGAAAGCGGATTTGGAGGCAGACGAGACGGGGAGTGGGGGAGACAATGAGACTCGTTGACACACCGCGTTCTCCGCATCTCCCCCTCTCGCTCCTACGTGCGGAGGCGTTCAAGTTCTTGCAGCCGCGCCGCCAGCCGTTCCTCGTCTGGCAGTTCGCCAGTTTCGCGGCGGCTTTGGAAATCGAGCTCGAACTCTTCCAACTGCTCGCGTACCGCGGCCAACT
>CAZHIV010000140.1:0-19239 GCA_964532675.1 uncultured Planctomycetaceae bacterium | reverse complement strand
TCTGTGGGATCGCGAAGTATCTGCTCGAATATTTGCAGCTTGAAGAATTGGAAAACCTGCAAGGTGCAAGCCAAGCGACCTAACAAGGCGCTGCAGTTGACCCGCCAGCCCAACGGGCGGTTTGGTGTTTCCCTTCCGCAGCGGTTATACTTCGCATCATCCGCTCGCTTGGGGGCGGGCAACTGAGCTTTGGCGTTCGGCGGCATGTTCGTGCGATTCGTAATACCGGCCGTTGATGACGACTCTGGCCGACGTCAGGGACTGTTCCAGAAAGCCTACGCGCTCAGGCGTTCACACGAACTTCCGTCACACCTCCATGAACAGCTTGACCAAGCTCTTTCGTGGCTCGACTCCCAACTGAAAATCCCTGATCGGTTTACGCGAGGCAAACGAAAAGGCGAATCTGGCTTAGCAATTAGCTGGTTCAAGGATTCAGCGGACGATCATATACGGCAGATGCGTACAGTTTGCCGCATTCTCAACGAGCATGGCATTCCTACCGAGATGATTACATCTGATCGCCCCGGCTATGTCGTATTCGAGGACGGATGCCAAGTCGCCGCAGTCCCATTTTCGGATACGACAACTTGAGACTGCCGCCTAACAAAGCGTTGCAGTTGACCCGCCGGCACGACGGGCAGTTTGGCGTTGCTCCTCCGTTACGTCTATACTGCGTTGAATCCGCTCCCTTGAGGGCGGGCAACTGAGCTTGGTGTTATCTGCGGCGATGGCGACCTCTCAGTTCAGCTACGTCTGGCTCCTGCCCCTGCTTGAACGTCCCCGCCAAGACGTTGAGGCGGACGTGCAATCGGCACTGAACTCGTTGCCGCTGAAACAGCCGTTGGACCCGTCGCACGTTTCGCTGCGCGAATTAATCGCCACGGCATTCAGTGGTTCGGACTACTGGGCGCGCCTCGCAGCTGACTGGGTGGAATCGGGCTTCCCGCTCGACGCCGAACTCGTCGCACAAATCGACGCGGGCGTCAGCTCAAAGCAGTGGGAGCAGAACACGCGTCACCGGCTCTACCGCCTCGCACGGCGGTCCGGCCGCAGATAACCCGCCGTTGGAGCGGACCGCGGCGGCGGTATACTTTACTTGCGGTCGAGCGTCGCGCGTGCGCCGCCTCGGCCGCTCAACGGCAATACGTTATGCGTCAGGACTCGCAGCCATGACCGTCAAGACCGAAGTCGAACAGCAACTTGAAGCCTTGATCGCAACTGGCGAGCGGCTGAGTGCGTCGTTCCAACGGGACGGCCACGAAATGTTCATCAGCTATGCTTCATCTGAGTCCGAAACATCGCTACGAGCGTTCTACACACGTGCCATTGCCGCAATTGGCCGTATCGCCGGCGAAGACAGCGACTATTATCGTGCTGTGCCGGAACTGCCGACAAAGGGTTCGTTGACGAAACCCGGATCTCACCCGTCTTTTATTCCCGCAGTAACCGGTGCACTGATGGCCTTGCGTGATTCGGTTCAGGCTGGCTACCTCCAAACACTCGAAGCCCGTCTTACCGCGAACGTTCACGATGATTTGCTCGAACAGGCCCGCACATTACTAAAATCGAATTACCACGTTGCCGCGATGGTCATCGCTGGTGGTGTCCTCGAAAACCATTTGCGCAAACTCGTAATCAGCCAAAGCCTCACGTGGAATGGCAGTGGCTCGTTATCAAAGTACAACGACTTGCTCAAGGACTCCGTCTATCCACAAACCGTTTGGCGACGCATTCAAGCCATCGCAGACCTTCGCAACCACGCAGCGCACGGCGATCCTGGCGCGGTTGCACCGGATGACGTCACTGACTCCCTTGGATTTATCACTCGCGTCATGACAGACTACACGTGATACACGACGCATAACAATCGGTTCAACCGGAGCCGCGGGCCGTGCGGTTTCTGAGATCAACGTTGGTTGGCCGCGGGCCGGTTAACCATGTCGTTATGCAGCAGAAGCAACCGCATTTCGAGTTCCTTGAGCCGTGGTGGTCCACGGACGAACAAGACGCGCGATTTCACGAGACATTCCTTAATCAGCTGAAGACCGAGGTTGGCCCCGGTCACGTCATGTACGGCGTCCCGGTCCGCATGCTCGGTCGCAACGGCGGTTCGGACGACACGCTGTTCGAGATTCTTGATGGGTCGGGGCGGCTTGCGCTCGTTCATCTCACGTGGGCTACGGCACAAGAGCGCCTCCCGTGGCCCGGCACAAAGATCTATCGTGATTTTGAAGCGTTCGCGGCTGAAGTAATGATTCCGCAGAATCGGAAATATCTTCAGGAGTAGGATCACGAGCCGGCGAAAGTAGGCTGCATAACAGTTCGCTCAACCTGACCCGGTGCTGCCGGGCGGGTTATTTGGCAGAATCCGTGTCGCGTGGCCCGGCAGCACCGGGCAGGTTAGCTTGGTGTTAGACGGCCCGTGAGCGTGTGTCCTGTGCACACCGCGAAGTTGTTGAGGTCGCTTCACCGCTGCAATTCTGGCGGACGAGCCGACGGGCAACCTTGATCCCGAGACGGCAGCGCAGGTGATCGACTTTTTCGAGGAGTTCAATGCCGAAGGTCGGACGATTGTGATGGTAACGCACGACCCACGGGCGGCCGCCCGGGCCAAACGAATGGTTCGTTTGACTGAAGGTCGGCTGGTCGGCGAAATGATCTCGCCGCGCGAGCGCGAGGTGGCTTAGAGCCTATCCCAGAACCGTCTGCGGAGAGGGGGACAGGCACAATTTGCTCCGAAGACTCCGCAAAATGAGCCAGTCCCCGACGGTTCTGGGATAGGCTCTTAGCTGGGCAACGGGCAAGGCGGGGGCGAACCATCGTCGCCCCTGCCGCGAAACTCGATTGCGGAGACGATCGGAAAATGCCGAAGCGAGTTGCCAAGGTTGCGTGCTGCAGCGACGCCAAACTGGGGAAAAATCAGTCGAAGAATGATGGCGAGAATAACGTCGACATGATGTTCCGTGCGTTTTCCGAACGTACCCGGCTGCGGATTCTGCATTTGCTGCTCGACGGAGAATTGTGCGTCGGCGACCTGGTCACGATCCTCGAAACGACGCAACCGCGGGCGTCTCAGCACCTGGCCTATCTCCGCAGTGCGGGGCTAGTCGTCGGACGCAAATCGGGACTGTGGAATTACTATTCCTTGGCCAAAGCGCAATCGCCATTCCACAAGAAGTTGCTAGAGTGCCTCAAGCACTGCTTCTCGGAAGTGCCGGAACTGCAAGCCGATGAGAGACGCGCAGCCAAATTGCGGCGCGCGGGGCGTTGCTGTTCGCACTCGACAGAGTGACTCCCAGCCGTGGTTCGACCTTAGAGAAACGAAGGAGGATACAGGACATTCTGCATTGTTGGCCAAAAAGCAGAATATCCCCCTTCGCCCTGAACGGTCCCGTGCAGGTCACACCCTCTGGCAGGTCCGTCGGAAGGGTACTGTCGCGAACACGATGCAAAGCAGTAGTATCCAGCTCGACGGCTCGGGGATGAGGCACAGGCGGCGCTGTCGTTGCCCGCCCAAAATTCAGTCTGGACTTCGGAACTGTTTGGCCTGGAACCACTCGGCTGTCCGCGGCGTAGTTTGTCCTGGGATTCGAGGTGGCCGGTAGTAGCAAAATTGCCTAAGGGTGGCGAGGTCGATGGGGCCGGATTGTTGGCCGTCGATGAGTGGAACCATTTCGCCATGATCCGCTTCCCGCGTTTGCGGATTGACGGGATAGAAGCCTTTGAGGCGTTCTCTGTCCTACGGTCGCGCGCGGAGTCATTCTAAATGCGGTGCGGCCGGATTGCCGGTCTTTTGGAACGCGGATCTCCGCTAATTCTCGCTAAACCTTACTGTCGATTAGTGTGATTAGTGGTTCCGGGCGCTTGGCATTGTCAGAAGCGGCTCTAGTCGGCAGCGACCTTGAATGGATCGATTACCGGCACGCCAGCGTGGCGGAAGTCGGCGGTGTTGCCTGTGGCGACGGTGAGGCCATGCTGCTTGGCGCTGGCGGCGATGAGGCTGTCTTTGATGGGCATCGCACGGCCTTTGCGCTTGAGGTCGGCGAGGAGCTTTGCCCAGATGGTTGCCGTCGCGGCGTCGAGGTCGATTACGTTCAACTGCTGGATGCCGCTCTCGAACCAGTCAACGAGTTTCTTGCGACGTCGGCCGGCGGGCAACAGCAGGATGCCGTATTCGAGTTCGCCGAGGATGATCGGATTGACGATCAGATCGACGTCGTGCTGGCGGAGCCAATCGACGACCTTCCCAGCCGGCTTCGGCTTGGTGGCTTCGCTGAGCACATCGGCATCGACAAGGAACTTCACAGCTTGGCCGGAGAGAGAGAATCAGTTGTCTCAGACTCGAGCGCCTGGAACCAGCCTTTTTCCGGGCAGGCGAGCAACCAGTCGGTCAGGCCAGGCTTTTCCGCCACTGGCATTTTCTTGAGCAAATACTCGCCGGCTTGCAACCGCTCGATGGAAAACTGCTGGCCGGGCCGAATGCGATCCATCTCGCGCACTTCGGCGGGGAGGACGATCTGGCCCTTGGAAGAAACTCTGGTGGTCATATAGGTAAGATAGCGTCTTACCGGCAAGAAGTCAACCTGGACTATTGAGGTGCGCGGCTTTGCATGAGTTCGTTGGTCTGAGCAACGGCACGCGGAGCGTGCCTGCTACACTGCAGGGCGGATGCAGTCGCCGGTGATGAGGGATTTGGGATAGGTGAAAAGTCGGTGGGCTTGGCGAAGACGGACTCGATCTTGGCGACGATTTTGCCGTCGGCTTCGGAGGCGTCGCGGGCTTTGTGCCATTCGGGGTCGGCGACGAAGGCCTTCCAACTTCGCTCGGCGGCGGCGCGGTTTTCGTGGGCCAGGATGTAGATGAGCGTGTCGGCCGCACGGGGTTCATCGGCCGGCGTCCAGTAGCCGACGTTCGTCATGCCGTGCTTCTCGAATAGCCGGGTGGTGTGATCGCGGAAGCGGGCGAGCAAGGCGGGCAGCTTGCCGGCCTCGGTGGTGTACGTGCGGATTTCAAAAAGGCGATCGGTGCCGCGAGTATCGGCGGGCTCCGGCTGGGCGGTTCGGGCGGCGACGACGGCAGTCAGGAGAGCGAGCGGGACGGCTACGAAGGCAACAGGATGCTTGAACATGACTCAATCCTGGTTGGGGTTTTTGTCGGTATCGCAATAGCGTGAATATCCACGTTCGTCGCGTGAAGGACAAGGCGCGCAACGAGAAGCGAGCCCGGGACTGCCGCACCCGGGCTGTTGCCGGTCGGATTGATGAGGGTGAGTGGCATCGCAATTGCTGTATTCAAGGCGTTCGGATAAGCACGGGTTAGGGAGGAATGGTTTTCCGTTCAGTAAAGCGAGGAGCGAGGGAATTAATCGGACCGCATGTGGTTTGTTTCGCGCATGCCCACGCCGAGCCGTGGGCATGGCACCCCCGTTGCGTAAGGTTGCAGGCGGGAATTGCATTGCAATTTGGGCGTGAGGGCGAACAATATCGAGAGGGCGGCGACGAATACGCAAGGGATATTTCGCGCTCCGCGAGCGCGTCGCGGTTGAACGGGAGGTGATGGCATGCCTACGAACGAGTTGGTTCGCACGAGGAACGATCGCATGATTGCCGGCGTGTGCGGCGGGATCGCGCGGTGGATCGGCTGGGACTCGACGGCGGTGCGGGTGATCTACGTGCTGGTCTCGTTCTTCTCGGCGGCGTTTCCAGGCATTCTGGTGTACATCATCCTGGCGCTGGTGATGCCGTCCGAGGAGTAACGGCTGGCCCGGGCAATCTTCCGTGGTAAACTGTTGGTATGGAAACAACCAATTTTCAGCTTACTCCCGAGCAGCGACAGGTTCTCGCGGGGCGTCCTGACGAGCCGCTATACATTGAGGACGCAGAAACGCGGAAGACCTATGTGCTGATTGAGCAGGGCAAGGTCCCGGAGCTTGAGGAGGAGTACATTCGGGAGGGTCTTGCGGTGGCGCGCGATCAAATAGCTCGCGGCGACGTATCGACCGCGTCCATCGACGAAGTAATTGTTAAGGCCCGGCAGCACCAAAGGCCACAATCTTAGCGGCATGCTTCCCATCATTCGGTCCTCGCAATCTGAACAGGACCTCATCGCCATTTGGCGGTACATTGCGGCGGATAATCCACAACCGCTGCCACGCGGTTGCTCCAAAAAATCGATCGTCGCATCGAATCGTTACGCCAATATCCGTTCCTCGGCGAACACCAACCGCGATTTGGCGAAAACACGCGGCGGATCATCGAAGGAAACTATCTTGTGTTTTACGACGCGTTGCCCGATGCGGTGCACGTGCTTCGAGTGTTTCACGGTGCCCGCAGAATCGAAGAGCTGTTCCCATGAGTTCAGGCGCGACCGATCACCGAGCGGGCAGTGAGTGTCGCGGCTTTATGATGGAGATTCAATCTCTTTTTGGCGACGTGCCGGTGGCGAAGTTTGTGGGGGAGTACCTGCACCGGTTGCCGTTCGCGCTGGCGGGCAGCGCGCGGGGGGCTTGCGAGTTGGGGACGTGGGAGACGGTGGGGTCCCTGTTGGCCGAGGCGGGCGAGGATGCGTTAGCCGTACGGGGCGGCGAGTGGTACGAGGGCGAGCTGCCGCGGAACGTCGCGGCGGCGCGGGCGCTGGGCGACGAGGGGTACACGATTTTCGTGCGACATGCCGAGCGGCACCAGGCCGCGCTGGCGGAGCTGGCCCGGGCCTTCGAGACGACTTTTCTGGGGGCGGTGAATATACATGTATTCGCGACGCCGCCGGGAGCGCCCGGCTTCTCGTGGCACTACGATGCCGAGGATGTGTTCATCATTCAGACCGCGGGCGAGAAGGAGTACTCGCTGCGGAAGAACACCGTGAACCCCTGGCCGCTGGAGGAGACGCTGCCGGCGGACATGCGGTACGAGCGCGAGCAGATGCCGCTGATGCGCGTGCTGCTGCGGGCCGGCGATTTGCTGTACATCCCATGCGGCTGGTGGCACAAGGCGGAGGCCGGGGGCAAAGAAATGAGGGGGTCAGTCCCCATTTTCTCAGAGCAGAAAATGGGGACCGACCCCGAGCAGAAAATGGGGAGAGACCCCGAAGCCGCCATTTCGCTCGCGGTAGGCGTGATGTCGCGCTCGGCGATGGACGTGTACGATTTTCTGCGGGGGCGGCTCGTGGAATCGCTCGTGTGGCGGCAGCGGCTGCCGCTGGTCGGGCCGGCGTCGCCGCTCGCGCCCGAGGAGCTGCAGGCGACCTACGCCTACTTGTTCAAGCAACTGGCCGACGACCTGGCGCGGACCCTGGCGGACCCGCGGCTTCTGACCGATTTCCTCGCCGCTCTAGAGACATCGTCGGCGGGCGAACCACCCCAGGGCGGCGAGGAGAAGTAACGCTTGGGTGGTCGGCTCGGGGATGATGCTGCCGAGCGGGATGACGCGGCCGGTGCCGGCGCCGTAGATGTATTGGATGCCGGCGAGGTCGTCGGGATGAAGAGCGCCGGTTCCCAAGCCCGGGTAGCGGGTGAAGATCCAATACATGTTGGCGTCGGGGACCGATGTGTGGTTTAGGCCGAGCGCATGGCCAAGCTCGTGGATGGCGGCGCCGAGAATGTCGGGGATGGCGATGGTGCCGGACGCCTGCCAGGGGTCGCCATGGTCGAAAAAGATGTCGCCGGCAGCATTACCGCCGCCGGGAAAAACCGCCTGGGCTTTGGTGGTGGGCTGGGCGGGGGGCGGCGGGTCGGTGCCGTTAATGTAGCGGTGCTGAAAGCGGATTTGGCCGAATTGCGTGGAATCGCCGTACGGCAGGCCGTCGTCTGCGACCTCGACGAACCGGAGCGGCGCGGCGCTGGCCCAAACGGCGAGCGCTTCCTCGATCGAGCTGCGGATTAGCGCGGCGGGCAGCGGTGGACCGTTCGGCAGATACATGCCGTTGGGCCCGGGCACCGCGCCGGGTCCACGCAGGCCACCACTGAACATGTTCTGGTAGCTGTAGGTGACGGTGACCGTGGTGCCCAATCCGCCGGGCTGGGGCCACTTGGCATTGGAGGCCACAAAGGATGCGGAGCCACCTTCGGCGCCGCCTTCCGATAAGGGGATTAAGACATCCTCGGAGTCGTCGCCGCCGAGGGCGGGAATGTGAAAGGCGGAGGTGCCCGATTCGCTGCAACGCTCGCACGCCTTGGCCACGCTGCCAAGCATCGATGCCGCCATCAGCGCGACGACCAACAAAGACAAGTGAGGCAGCGAACGGCGCAAAGCAGCAACTCGTAAGAAGCGGCAGGAAGGAGCAGAGGGAAACGCGGTTTTTCGCGTATTCTTCCATTCTATCCGCGACGGAACCGCTCGCAAGCAAACCGGGCGAAATGGCGGGCGCGGGCGGCGTTCGGCGGCCGATGGGGCCGGGCGGTTGCCCTGCCGCCGGGGCGACGGCGGGGGTATATTTCAGTGATTCGGCGCGGGTGATTGTGCCCGAGCTAAGCCGCAAGCGGCCTTTCAAGTCATCGAACGATCCATGAAGACCGACGAACTTCGCGAAAAGTATCTCGAGTTCTTTGAGACCAAGGGCCACCGGCGCGTGGCGAGCGACGTGCTCGTGCCGACGTGGGACCCCTCGGTGCTGTTCACGCCGGCCGGGATGAACCAGTTCAAGGACCACTTCCTGGGCAAAGTGAAGCTGGAGTTCACACGGGCTACGAGCTGCCAGAAATGCCTCCGCACGGGCGACATCGACAACGTCGGCCGCACGGCCTATCACCACACGTTCTTCGAGATGCTGGGCAACTTCAGCTTCGGCGACTACTTCAAGCGCGAAGCGATCAACTGGGCGTGGGAGTTTTTGACGGACAAGCGGTGGCTGGCGATCGACCCGGCGCGGCTCACCGCAACGGTGTACACCGACGACAACGAGGCGGCCGCGATTTGGGCCAAAGATATCGGCCTCTCGGCGGATCGCATCGAGCGGTGCGGCGAGGACGAAAACTTCTGGCCGGCCAATGCGCCGAGCCAGGGCCCGGACGGCGTGTGCGGGCCGTGCAGCGAAATTTATTTCCATCCCGAGCGCGGCAACCCGGTGGAGATCTGGAACCTGGTGTTCACGCAGTTCAACCGCGTGGGCGACCCGCCGGACAACCTGCGGCCGCTGCCCTCGAAGAACATCGACACCGGCATGGGGCTGGAGCGCACGGTGGCCACGCTGCAGGGCGTGCCGACGAATTACCACATCGACATCCTGCTGCCGATCGTCGAGGCGGCGGCAGAGGTGTGCGGCGCGGAGTACCAGTACGAATCGGACAACGGCCGGCGGCTGCGGCGGATCACCGATCACGTGCGGGCCTGCACGTTCGCCGTGCACGAGAACGTGTACCCCGGCGCGAACAAGGAGAAGTACGTCGTCAAGCGGCTGCTGCGGCGAGCCGTGCTGGACGGCCACCAAATGGGCATCCGCGCTCCGTTTTTGCACAAGCTGGTGCCCGTCGTCGCCGAGATGATGCAGCGGCCCTATCCGGAACTTAAAGAAACCGTGCGGCGTGTGAGCGGCGTCATCGAGAAGGAGGAGGCCAACTTCTTCGGCACGATCGACGCCGGGCTCAACCACATCGACCGCGTGTTCGACGCGATGCGGCGCGAAAACCGCGTGACGGTCGACGGCGCGGTGGCCGCCGAGCTGTATCAAACCTACGGCGTGCCGCCCGAGCTGTTCGAGTCGCTCGCCGCCGAGCACAACCTGGCGTTCGACTGGCGGGGCTACCACCAGGCGATGGAGGAGCACGGCGAGGCTTCGGGCAAGGTGCAGCACGCGGTGATGGGGACGCGCGGTCCGACCGACTCGCTCAAGCAGGCGCTGCACGCCACAGAGTTTTTGGGATACGACGCGACCGAGGCCGAGGCGACGATTAAGGGGATCATCGCCGGCACGCCGCCCAACGATCACCTGTGCGACAAGATGGAAGAGGTCGGGCACACCAGCGCGGTGCGCGTCGTGCTGGACCGCACGCCGTTCTACGGCGAAAGCGGCGGCCAGGTGGGCGATTGCGGCAAGCTGGTCGGCGAAGGCTTCGAGTTCGTCGTCACCGATACGCAGAAGGACGGCGGGCTGGTGATTCACAGCGGGCACCTCGTGCGAGGCACGATGCGCGAGGGGGCGAAAGTGCAAGCGATCGTCGATGCCGAGCGGCGGGCCGGCATCCGCCGCGCCCATTCGGCCACGCACATCCTGCATTACGCACTACAAAAGAACCTCGGCTCGCACGCGCAGCAGCAGGGCTCGAAGGTCGACGACGACTGGCTGCGGTTCGACTTCACGAACCTCAGCCCGGTCGATGCCGAGCAGTTGGCGTCGATCGGCTCCGAGGCGAAGCAGCGGATCGCGGCGGCCGAGCCGGTGCGGTGGGAAGTGTTGCCGCTGGCCGAGGCGCGGAAGCAGGGCGCGATGATGCTCTTCGGCGAGAAGTACCCCGACCCGGTGCGGATGGTCTCGATGGGCACGTTCAGCCGCGAGCTGTGCGGCGGAACGCACTTGTGCAGCACGGGCGAAGTGGAAGAGTTCGAAATCTTGAGCGAGGAAGGCGTGTCGGCCGGCACCCGGCGGATCACCGCGCTGACGGGACGGAAGGCGGCGGAGCATGCGCGGCAGATTGAGGCGGCGGCCGGCGAGGCGGCGCGGCTGGTGGGCGCTTCGGCGGTCGAGTTGCCGGTGGCGGCGGGTGCGCTGGCTGCGCGGGTGCGAGAGTTGCGCAAGCAGTTGGCCGCGGGCGGGGCGGCGGGCGCTAAGCCGCAAGCGGCCACAAGCGCGGGTCGCGGTGAACAGCCAAGTTATGAAGAAATGAAACAGGCGCTCGTGGAAACGGGGCGGCTGCTTTCGGTGGCGCCGCTGGAGGTACCGCAGCGGCTCGCCGCGCTGCAGGCGGACGTCGCGGCGCTGGAAAAACAGCTCGCGGAGCGCGCCGCGGCCGGGCCGCTGTCCGGCGAACGGTTGCTGGAATCGGCCGAGCAGATGGACGGCGTAACGGTCGTGGTCAGCGAGGTGCCGGGCGTGGAAGCAAATCTCATGCGGCAGTTGATCGACCAGGTACGCGGCAAGGCGTCGTCGTCCGCGGTTCTGCTGGCCAGCCGGCAGGGTGATGACAAGGTGACGCTGGTGGCGGGGATCAGCAAGGATTTGCAAGCCCGCAAGCTGAGCGCGGGCGAGTGGATTCGACCCGTGGCGGCGGCGGTCGGCGGCGGCGGCGGCGGCCGGCCCGACATGGCGCAGGCTGGCGGCAAAAACCCCTCCAAGTTGCCCGAAGCCCTCCAGATTGCCAAAGACACGATCCGCGAAATGGTCGCCGGTTGATCTGGCTGGACGCGAAAGCATCGACGCGCGAAGCCGTAGGGTGTGTCGAGTCCGCGAGACACACCAGAATCCGGCACTATTGGTGTGTCTCGCCAAGCCTCGACACACCCTACTGCTCTGGATGCTTGGTATCCATGACAGAGTTCGCCAGTCGAAAAAGAGTCCCGACCCCGTTCTCCGCTAGCACTTGAATAATTCACGAAGTCTGCATTGCGAACCGCATGTGAATCGCCATAAGATGAATCTACAGGCGGGCGACGAAGCATCGAGCGCGGACCCAATCTTGCTTCGATCGCGTTACTATTCTTGAGGAACGTGCTGTTCTTGGCACCTCACGTGATGGAGCGTGTACCGTGGCGGTTCATGTTGTGGACGGGCTGGAACTGAACGTCGATCGCGGTCCGAACTGGTTGTTTGTGAAATTGCGGTCGAAGGACAAGACGTTTGCCGAAGTGCCGCAGATCGCCGACAAGTTGTGGTCGATCAGCTCGCGGCACTTCATCTACCGGCTGGTGCTGGAGCTGGAAGAGCTCCAGGAGCTGCAGAGCGGCTTGATGGGCCAGTTGGTTTTGCTGCAGGAGCGGCTGGCGCAATGCGGCGGCGCGCTGCGGATTTGCGGCCTCTCGCCCGAGTGCGAAGAAACGCTGCACAGTTGCCACTTGGACAGCGCGTTGCCAAACCACGCGACGCGGACCGAGGCCGTGATGGGCAGCGGCGAGTACGCCAGCGCGGCGCGATAACTACCCTCGTTCCCACGCTCCGCGTGGGAACGCAAGACAGCGACGCTCCGCGTCGCGGATTTGGCGCACGCACAGGTAGACAGGCCTATGCGTCCGACATCCGTCGCCGCAGAGCGGCGGGGATCTTGTGTTCCCACGCGGAGCGTGGGAACAAGGCCATGCGCCGCTACTTCCCGCCGTCGAGAAACTTCTGGCGGATCTTCTTCAGCGCCTCGAGGGCCGGCTTGGGTTTGTTGTCCGTGTCGAACAGGCCGGCGTGCGGGTAATGGTGCGGGGCGGCGTCGGAGAGCTGGTTCCAGACGACGACTTGCACCGCGCTCTTGGCCAACACCAACGGCACGTGCCGCTCGATCCATTCGCGTTGCGACGCGGGCGTGACCTCTTCCGGCTGGCTGCTTAGCACGCGGACCTTGCCGTTGGTTTTGGGATCGTTGGCCGCCGAGCTGGGCAGCGTCAACGCCACCATGAGGGGCAGCTCCAACACGCTCCAGTTGTCGATCAGCCGGCTGATGGCCAGCGGCCCGCGATGGAGCGAACCGCCCGGGTGGTAGCCGACGTTGATCTCCAGGCCGATGCCGGAGAGGCCCAAGTCGGCGCGCACCAGCGCGTCGGCGAAGTGGAGCGGGGCCAGGTCGAGCTGCTCGCTGGCCATGTATTCGGCCCAGGGCTGGTCGAAGGAGACGACGATGGGCGTGGTGGGATCCAGCTCGCGGGCGGTGGTGACGGCTTTGGCGGCGACCTGGAGCCGGGCCTCTTCGTTGAGTCCCAAGGCGTGGCCGTGCGTCATCCGCGCGGCGACCTGCCAGAGATGGACTTTGCCGCGGTAGCGCTCGACCACTTTGCGGACGTGGTCGAGCATGAAACCGAGCAGGCTTTCGAACTCGCCTTCCCAGAGATAGGTCCAGTCCGGCACGCCGCGGTCGTCGAGCTCGAGTAACGGTCCGGCGCAAATTCGCAGTCCGACCGACTGGGCCCATTCGGTTTGGGCGTCGACCTGCTTCCAGTCGCGGCGTCCTTCGACGGCTTCGATCGTGCGCCACGTCATCGGCACGGAAACCACGTTGAACGTGTTGGCGAGCCGCCGCGACGCGGTTCCCGTGGGCACTTCGGTTCCCAAATGGACTCCGAACCAGGAGTTGAGCGGCCGGGGCTGTTTGCGGCGCAGGGCCAGCGCCTGGCGGGCGTACTCGTCGGCCAGGCGGGCCATGGTGGTGATAGTCGTGGCGAGGCAGCGCAGCGCCCAATCGGCCGCGGTGGGCGGGTCGTCCTGCGTCGTAGCGGCGCGGGCAAACTCGACGGTGGCCTCCAGCACGCCCGAGGCCAGGCCCTTGGGCACGTTAAGCCCCATCATCTCCCAGGCGGCGAGCTGGGAACGCAAGTTGTTGACCATGCCGCGGGCCAGCTCCACTTCCAACAGGTAGGGCTCGTCCCGCTCCATGAGGGTGGAGGTGCCGATCAGGATCGGGCCGGCATGGCCGATGCGCCAGGGAACTAACACCCGGCCCGATTCGCTTTCGTTGCGTTCGATGACCAGGTGTTCGCCGCTGAAGTAGGCGCGGGAGAACCAAGGGAGGTCGTCGGCGCCACAGACGTGGATATGGTCGAGCCCGCCGGGCGGGATGCGGTCCCGGTTGTGAACGACGAATCGCATCAGGCCCATGGCGCGGCGAACCTCAGTCACTTAGAGCAAATTCGCTAAATGCGAAGCCGTTGTTTCGTCCAAATGAACGCGAAAAAATGTGGGGTTGTCCGCCACATGTCAGAGCGACTCGCTCTAGACCGGCAGGGTGGGACACGGCGAAGGATTTCGATTCGAGACGGGCGACGAAAGGCTCCGTGCGCAGGGCGAGAGGGGGCGAGCGAGGCGGCGAACTATTGATTCTACCGCTCCGCCACAGTGTCAACAACCGTAGCGAGCACGCCGTCACTCGCGGTATACTCAGCAGTACGTGGGACGCCAGCGCCACTGCACTGCCGCCAGGAAGTTATCCGAGGGTGTCCGGGAATTATCTGTAGGGAACGGCCTCTGTGCCGTTCCGTCGATCCAACCCACAACGCGGAACGCCACCGAGGGCGTTCCCTACAGAGAATTAATCCCCGGATGGCCTCAGTTTTCACACTGCATCTGCCGGGTTAGGAGACCGCCATGCCATCCACCGTTACCAAAACGTCCGTTGCCGACCTGCCCGTGCGCCGGGGAAAGGTGCGCGATATTTACGACCTGGGGGATACGCTGCTGCTGGTCAGCACCGACCGGATCAGCGCGTTCGACTGGGTGCTGCCGACGGGCATCCCCGATAAGGGCCGAGTGCTCACGCAGTTGAGCCGCTTCTGGTTCGAGCATTTCAAAGACGTCCCGAACCACTTCATCTCGTGCGAGGTAGACGACTTCGACTTGCCGGAGGGCGTCGATCGGGAGCCGCTCATCGGGCGGTCGATGCTGGTGCGAAAAACCAACGTGGTGCCGTTCGAGTGCGTGGTGCGGGGATACCTCTCCGGCTCGGCGTGGAAGGAATACCAGGAGACGGGCGCCTTGTGCGGAATCGAGCTGGCGACGGGGCTCCGGGAGAGCGACAAGCTGCCCGGCGCGATCTTCACGCCCGCCACCAAGGCCGAGCAGGGCCAGCACGACGAGAACATCAGCTACGACGAGCTTTGCGCCGGGGCCGGCCGCGACCTGGCCAAGCAGCTTTCGCAGCGGAGCGTCGACCTCTACACGCGCGGGGCCGAGTACGCCAGCGAGCGCGGCATCCTGATCGCCGACACGAAGTTCGAATTCGGCATCGTCGACGATGAGCTGATCCTCATCGACGAGGTGCTGACGCCCGACAGCTCGCGGTTCTGGCCGGAGGACGCGTACCAGCCAGGCGGCGGTCAGCCGTCGTTCGACAAGCAGTTTGTGCGCGATTGGCTCACCGAAAGCGGCTGGGACAAGAACAGCCCGCCGCCAGAGCTCCCGCCGGAGGTGGTGGCCAGGACGCGGGCGAAGTACATCGAGGCCTTCGAGCGGCTGACGGGCGAGAAGTTTGCGTGGAAGTGACACTTCGCCTCGCGCAGTTATGGACTAAAATCAAGTTAGGGACACATGTTAATCCAGCATATTGGAAACGAAATACTCGCATTTCGGCGATTCAATCTGACTCACGTTTCTTGAGCACATGCCGACACTTATTCAGCCTGCTAACTGCCAAGTCGCACTGCCCCTCGATGAGATCGAAGCGTTTTGCCAACGCTGGAAGATCGATCGTCTCGAGCTGTTTGGTTCGGCAACTTGCAAAAAGTTCACAGCCGATAGCGACTTGGATTTTCTCTACACGTTTGCAACTGACGCCCGATGGGGCTGGGAATTCGTTGATGCGTGCGAGGAGTTGGAAGCGATAGTCGGGCGTCCGGTCGATTTGGTCAGCCGAACGAGCATCGAACGAAGTGCCAATCCTTTTCGCAAAGAAGCAATCCTTACATCGACTGAATTGATTTATGAACATTGAAGACAAGGCAAGTCTCTACGACGCCCTGTCCGCCGCGAAGACGATCGATCGCTTCGTCCGAGATGTCGATTGGCTTGGCTTTCAGGCGAATGATGAGAAATCCTCCGCGGTTTACGGTCAACTTGTAATCCTCGGCGAGGCGTGTACGCGGCTTTCATCCCCGTTGCGAGCAGAATACCAGGATGTACCGTGGCGACAAGTCATCGGTATGCGCAATCGCATCATACACGGTTACGATGAAGTGAACTGGGAGCTTGTCTGGCAAATAGCCACCGAGCACGTTCCTCGATTAATCGATCAACTCTCGGAGATTCTCGACGAACTGAATACACCGTCAGAGAATTCGTAATTATGCTCCGTTACTGGACCGCTGGCGAATCGCACGGCAAGACGCTTATCGCGTTGGTGGACGGCTTTCCCGCCGGCGTGCCCGTCGACACCGCGCCGATCGACGTCGAGTTGCGGCGTCGGCAGGGCGGCTACGGACGCGGCGGGCGGCAGCGGATCGAGACCGACGCCGTCAACGTGCTCACCGGCGTATGGAAGGGCGTCACGCTCGGCAGCCCCATCGCGCTGGAGGTGCCCAACCGCGATTACAAGCTGGAGCGGATGGACGACTTGCCGCGGCCGCGGCCCGGGCACGCCGATCTCACGGGGGCGATGAAGTTCCTGGGATCGATCCGCGGCGTGCTGGAACGGGCCAGCGCGCGGGAGACGGCCGTCCGCGTGGCGGCCGGGGCGCTGGCCAAGCAACTGCTGGCCGAGTTCGGCATCGCGGCGTTCGGCTACGTCGTCGAGCTTGGCGGCGAGCCGATCGAACCGGTCGATGCGCCGCTGGAGAAGCTCCGCGAGATTCGCGACCAGAGCGCCGTCTATGGATTGAATCTCGATCGCGACCAGGCAATCAAGTCGCACATCGACGCGGCGGGCAAAGACGGCGACACGCTGGGCGGCGTCGTCGAGGTCCGCGTCGACGGCTTGCCCTTCGGCCTCGGCACACATGCCCAGTGGGACCGCAAACTGGACGGCCGGCTGGCGCAGGCCGTCATGGCCGTGCAGGCCATCAAGGGCGTCGAGATCGGCCTGGGCTTCGAAGCGGCGCGGCGGCGCGGCTCGCAGGTTCACGACCCCATTCAGTACGACGAGTCGCAGCGCGCGTCGCCCAACTTGGGTTACGTGCGACCGACCAACAACGCGGGCGGCCTGGAAGGCGGCATGACCAACGGCCAGCCGCTGGTGATCCGCGCCGCGAAGAAGCCGATCAGCACCTTGGCGCGCCCGCTGGAGTCGATCAATCTCGACACCAAGCAGAAACAGGAAGCGAGCTACGAGCGGAGCGACGTGTGCGCGGTGCCGGCGGCCAGCGTGATCGTGGAAAACGTCGTCGCGTTCGAGGTGGCCTGCGCGCTGGTGGACAAGTTCGGCGGCGACAGCCTGCCGGAGATGAAGGCGCGGCACGAGCTGTTTCTCAAGATGGCCCGTGAGAAGTAACATAAAGCCGCCACCGCTGGTCGCGGTAACGCGCCGAAAGAGCGGCGACTCCTGCGCGACCAGCGGTCGCGGCTTTATGGTTGTTTTACGTTCAGCATGATCACGCCGGCGGGGCAATCGGCCGGCTTGTCGGTGCTGCGGCGGCGCTGTTGAGAGCCTAGCTCGCGGCGCACTTCGGTTGCCAGGAAGCTCCAGGGGATTCCTGAGTCGATGCCGTTAATCGTCGGCAGCATATCGCTGGCTTCCTGCAAACGGCCCTCTTCGAAGTGACGAAGCACTGTGTCGTAAAGCCGCCATGCCATCGAGACGTGCGCGGCCGCCGCCGCGCGGCGGACCGCGTACAGGTCGATCGGCTCGTTCAAGCCGGGCATACGCGCGCGGCAGACGCGATTGGTGGCGAAGTCGTCGGACAGCCGCCCGGCGGTGGCCGCGGTCGCGATCAGATCCAGGCCTATCGATTTGGTGGCCGCTTCGACGCGGCTGGCAGTGTGAACGCTCGGGCCGCGCGGGCCGTATTTCGCTTGCTTCGAACTGCCCGCGTTGCCGACCTGCACCAGGCCCGTGTGCACGCCGGCGCCAAGCCGCAGTTCGGTTTGGAGGACGGGCGCCCAATCGCCGGCGACGCACGGCAACCGGTCGAGCATTGCGAGCGCGGCGCCGCAGGCGAGCTGCGCATGCTCCGGCTGTTCGACCGGCGCGTTCCACATCGCGAGCAGGCCGTCGCCGAAGTAATCGACCACGTGGCCCCCGTGGCGGGTCACGGCGTCGGTCAGGCAGTCCATCACGTGGCCCGCCAGCTCGCAGGCGAGCGGAATGGCTTCGAGCGATGCGGCCAGCTCCGTGAATCCGCGCAGATCGGCGAACAGCAGCGACACCTCGCGTTCGTGGGTGCGGATCGTGTTGGGTTGGATGATGTCGTGCATCGAAGGCGAACTGGGCAACTTGATAGCGGCACTATCTCTCTACAAGAGAATAGGTTACGCCGTTGCATCAGCCGCGACCCCAACGGGTCGCCGGTAAGCTAGCGGTCGTTCGCCGGCGACCCGTTGGGTCGCGGCTAGGTGTGGTCTTGTGCGTGGGTGCACGGCTGAGCAACCGGTTTGACCGGAATAACCGCACCAACGTTTTCGCAGCCGCCATTGCTAGCAGCAGTGTTCTGGACAGCCGCCGGCGATTCCGGAATAATCCGCGACCCGCTGTCGCGGGGCTGTTGCCGTTTCAAGGTTTAGGTGGCTGCCAGCATGGGTGAGTACGCGCAAATTCTTGGCCTCGGCACGGGCTGGCTGATCGTGGGCTTCGTGAGCCTGCAGGGCCTGGCGTTTTCGTGGCGCGTGCTGCGGCGGCAAGTGCGCTGGCGCCGCGAGTACGCGCGCGAGCGGGCCGAGTTTTGCCGCCGCGTCGAGGTCACGGCACGGGCGGCACGGGCGGCGAAGGCGATCGCCGCCTGGAACGGCTGGCGGCCGTTCCGCGTCGCCGCCGTGGTCGATGAGGCGCGCGACGTGAGGTCGTTCTACTTCACGCCGGTCGACGGACGGCCGCTGTCGCCGTTTGCGCCGGGACAGTACCTGACATTTCGCCTGCCGCTGCCCGGCGCGGAGGCGCCCTTGGTGCGCTGCTACTCGCTTTCCGACCGGCCGCGCCAGGATTACTACCGGGCGACGATCAAACGCATCGCGCCGCCGCCGGGGCGGCCGGACGTTCTGCCGGGCCGCGGCAGCAATTACTTTCACGACCACGTGAAGGTGGGCGACGTGCTGGAGGTGCGCGCCGCCGCGGGCACGTTCCTCATCGATCCGCTCGCCGCCGAGCCGATCGTGCTCGTCGGCGCCGGGATCGGCGTTACGCCGCTAGTGTGCATGCTGGAGTCGATCGTGCAAGCCGGCCGGCCGCGCGACGTTTACGCCCTGTTCGGGTTTCGCAACGGCGACGAGCACCCGTTCCGCGAGCGGTTGACTCGGCTGGCCGAGGAGTATCCGCGGCTTCACCTGCACGTGAGTTATTCGGCGCCGCGCGCGGAGGACGTGCTGTATCGGGACCACGACCACGAGGGGCACGTGGCGGTGGAGCGGCTTCGCGAGGTGCTGCCATCGAACAATTTTCACTTTTACGTTTGCGGGCCGGGGCCGCTGATGGAGTCGCTGGTGCCGGCGTTGTGGGCATGGGGAGTGCCGGAGTCGCACGTGCATTTCGAGGCGTTTGGG
>CAZHIV010000139.1:0-3486 GCA_964532675.1 uncultured Planctomycetaceae bacterium | reverse complement strand
AACGCCACAGAGGGCGTTCCCTACAGAAACGGATTCCCCGGACACCCCTCACGCATGTCAGACGCGCAGCCCGTCGTATGGAGCTGCGCGACGGATCCTCTTTTGACACCATTGATGAAAGGAGCCCGATATGGACGTCCGTCCCATGGATCGGCACCGAGTGATGCGTTTTCTTTCCACGGCTTTAGCCTGCTTTGTGTGTTCGTTGTTCCTGTCGACAAAGGCCGATGCCGCGCTGCGGTTCTTGCAGCGCGCTGCCCTGGGCGAAGTGAAGGCGACGACGGCCGACGGCGGCAGCCTCGAGTGGCACGCCGACTACACGGCGGCCCATGCCAAGGCCAAGCGCGAAGGCCGCATGCTGCTTGTGAACTTCGTGCCGGAAGGCGACAGCGCCGCGCAGCGGCAATTGGAAAGCGCCGTTGAAACGGACCGCTCGCTCCAACGTCGCATGCAGCCGATGGTGCTGGTTCGCCTGCCGGCCGATTACAAGTCGCAGGCGGGCAACCACGACGGCCGGCTGGTCGATCATCCGGCCTTCCAACACCTGGCTGGCGGTACCGGCGTGGCGATCATCGATCTGAAGAACACCGGTACGCCCCACTTCGGCAAAGTCGTCACCGCGCTGCCGTTTGCCCGCGGCAAGTACTACCGTTGGCGGACCAGCCAGCTCAACGTGGCCCTCGGCCTGCCGCCGGGATCCATTACCCAGCGGACCATGATCTGGGCGGTCCGCATCCATCCCGAAGCGCCGGCCAGCACCGCCGGAGAATGTCACGACGGGCTTGTGGAGGCAGCCGAGCAGCATTCGGAGTACCAGGCCAGAATCGGGGTGCAGGGCCATCACCGCTGGGAGACGCGGTTTCACCAGGTCCGATCGGTCGCCAGCGCGCAGGAGGCCAGCGAGGTGGTGGCCGAAAGCTGGCCCAACCAGAACCTCATTGATTCCTGCATCGATTGTGTTGCATCCTGGCGCCATTCGCCCGGCCATTGGAGCGCGGTCCGGGGCCGGCATCGCCTGTTCGGCTACGACATCCGCCGCGGCCGCAACGGGATTTGGTACGGCACCGGCATCTTTGCGAATTGAGGTTGCTCTAAGCCGCAAGCGGCGGGGGCGGCGTGTTTTATCGGAGTCCTCCTGTTTGGCTAATAGCTAAGAGCTAATGGCTGACAGCTTGAAAAGAAATGAAGGGCCCTCTGGGCCGGGGACGGATGCGAGTGCGCACGCGCGGCCGAGTTCCACCGGGATAAACCCGGTGGCTCGCCGTGGGCGCAACCGCGATCGGTCCATTTCCCAACCGCCCGGCTCGCAATCGCTGCGGTCCCATGGGGGCCGACGGGTAGCCGCCGAGAGTTCTTCCCGTTTCTTCCGGGTTGCGGAAGTCGTGGACACTCTCGTCGAGGGCATCCGCCGGCGAGCGCTACGTGCAGCTACGCCCGGACGGTCATTTCAACGAACGAGCCTAGCAGAAGCGGCGGCCAATTGCAGCAACTATTTTTGGCCGCGCGCGTGGCCAAGAATGAGGGCTTGACAGGACTATCGCCTAATCACAATCCGAGAAAAGGTGTGGTCTATTTGTTGAGAAGCCGACTGGACTGTTACGGCGATTGAAAGATACAATACGGCAATGAGCCAGGAATTTCACGCCATCTACGAAAACGGGGTTCTTCGCCCCCTCACGCCGTTGAATCTTCCTGAACTGGCCCAGGTTGCAGGGACGATCGAGGAGGCAAATGGTAGCGCGCCGCCTGTCGCCTCGGCGGACGCGGATGAGCTGCGGCGACAGCAGAACGCACTGAATGCGATGTTCGCCGCCGTCGACACGTTGCCGCAAACTCCTCGCAACGACGGCCTATCGGGACGCGATCACGATAAGATTCTCTATGGGTCAGGGAAGTGATCTTCGTCGATACGGGAGCGTGGTTTGCACGGTACGTGGCCGAGGACATCGACCATGAGGCGGCCGTAAAATGGTTCGCTCAAGTTCCCGATCGGCTGCTCACGACGGATTACGTTGTCGACGAATTGCTAACGCTTCTGAAGGTGCGCGGCTATCCGGAGATCGCGTTCGCGGTCGGCGGACCCTTTGCTGTCGGGCGAAAGTTGCCGACTCGAATATGTCCAGCCGAGCGATATTGAGCGGGCTTGGCTCACATTCTCAAGCTATCGGGATAAAGGATGGAGCTTTACCGATTGCGTTAGTCGAGTTGTGATCGAGCGATTGGAAATAGGCACCGCTTGTGCCTTTGACGATGATTTCCGCCAGTTTGGCAACGTGATCGTGATGCCGTAAAACTTGTAGCGTTTGGGCGCAAAGCAACTATAGCCGGCGGCCAGCGTAGAGTTTGACCGGCGAGCCCGCGGCGATGATCGCGTGGGCGGGCGGCACTGCCAGGTATTGGGCCAGCGGCGTGTCGTACGTCGCGGCGAGGTCGCAGTCCCAGGTGACGTTGTCGGCGGGGGCGACTTGCCAGGCGTCGTGGGCGACGCGGTATTCGCGCGTGCTGCCGCCCGGCGCCCGGACGTAGCTCCAGTAGTGCTCGACGAGAAACTCTTCGAGCGATTTCGGCGGCGGGAGCTGGAGCGGGGCGGCGACGCGGGCCGCGAGGCGGTTCCAGCGGTGCCCCTCCCCCGACCCCTCCCCAGATCGAGGAGGGGAGATTCGCGAGCGGGTGGCCCAGGCGTATTCGATGGTGTCGCCGGCGCTCAGTTCGGAGCCCGCCATGTGAATTTCGCTGCGCATGCGGCGGGCGATGTAGTTTTCGTGGTAGAGCCAGTTGGCGATGAGGGCGACGGCGCGGCGGGGGACGATCTCGCGCACGAAGACCACGCCGCGGCGCGTTTCGCCCGCCACCGTGCGGCGGACGTAGTAGCGGAGGTTGATCTCGGGGAAGCGGGTGTGGCCGGGGATCGGCACGCCCAGCAGGCGCGCCGCGTCGAAGCGGAAGCCGACGATGCTGATGTAGGCCTGGCCGTCGTGTAGGTCGGGCTCGGTGCCGGCGGGCGCAAGGGGGGCGATGGCATCGGGAGGGACGGCGAAGTTCAGCAGCAGCAGGTTGCTCCAGCGGGCGGTGAGGAGGGGTCGTTCGGGCATGGGGCGTGGGGCGCTAGGCCACAAGCGGCGGGTGCTGCTGTGGTCGGTTGACGGCGCGGGGGGGGCGACGCGATACTCGGAAGGTCGTTTGGCTTTGTAGCTGGCGTCTGTGGCGCCGGCAAGTATCGAGAATCCGGCCTCGCAGAGGCCGGCTACAGTTTACGGAAGGATAGGCGTCATGGCGCGCGATGAGGACGACGATCTGTATGACGAGGACTTCGACTTCGTCGATGAGGAAGAGGGCGGGAGCGACGCCGAGGAGGATGCGGCAGCGGAGGGCGACGACACGCCGCTGGATGACCCGGCCGACGACGAGGAGGCGGACGAGGAGGTGGTCGACGAATACGGCCGGCCGGAGCCGGCGGCGAATTACGTGGTCCACATTTACGAGCAC
>CAZHIV010000138.1:0-13275 GCA_964532675.1 uncultured Planctomycetaceae bacterium | reverse complement strand
GAAAGTGTTGGATCAAACGAGCGAGTCCGATCTGGCGCGGCCCGTATCAGCCCGCGTACCCCCTTTTGTGAAAACGGCCGGCGATTGCTTTGTCACCATCGGCCCCCATTGGACCTTGCACGCCGGTCAATGGGTCGTGCTACGCCGCAAGCTGGGCCGGCCGCGAATGTTTTAAGGCGGCCATTTTGCCGCCCCGGTGCTAGCGTCGTGGCCACGGGGGCCGGTTCTCAGCGCTCGCCCGGTGGCTGTCTTCTACTGAACACCCGTATATAATTCCTGAAAGGCCGACGAATGCCTCCGGTCCGCACGACGCCCCAAGCCGATCCCATGAAACGCGAGCTCATCGCCAAGCTGCACCGCACGTTCGAGGTGCTGGTCCATAAAGAGGTCCAGTCGGGGGTCGAGTTCTGGCTTGCCCGCGATATGCAGCAGGTGCTCGGCTACAAGCGATGGCCGAACTTCGTCCGCGTCATCAACAAGGCGAAGAAGTCGTGCGAGCTGGCCGGTTACGAGCCGGACGACCATTTCCTGCCGATCGATAAAATAGACGACGTCGCCGCGAAGCCGAATCGGTCGGTGGCGGACTACGCCCTCACGCGCTACGCTTGCTATCTCGTCGCCCAGAACGCCAACTCGGCGAAGCAGGCCGTCGCGTTCGCCCAGACGTATTTCGCCGTGCAGACCCGCCGCCAGGAGATCGTCGAGACCCGCCTGGCCGACCAGGAGCGGCTCGAGGCCCGCCGCAAGCTCAGCCGGAGTGAGAAGGTGCTTTCGGGATTGATCTACGAACACGTCGAGGACGAGCGAGGCTTTTCGCGGATCCGCATCAAGGGCGATCAGGCCCTGTTCGGCGGCGTCACCACGCGGCAGATGAAGCGCCGGCTCCGCGTGCCCAAGGGCCGTGCGCTGGCCGATTTTCTGCCCACGATCACGATCAAGGCCAAGGATTTCGCCAACGAGATCACCAACTTCAGCATCAAGCGCGACTACCTCCACACCGAGGCCCAGATCACCCGCGAGCACATCAAGAACAACCGCGACGTCCGCAACCTCCTCCAGAAGCGCCGCATCGTGCCCGAGGAGCTCCCGGCCGCCGAGGACGTCAAGAAACTCGAGCGACGCCTGCAAACGGAAGAACGGCGGTTGCCCGAGCTGGCCCGCCCCCTGGCTGTGCCTGAAGAAAGCCAAAAGCTCGTGTTCGAGGCGGGCGAGGTCCCGGGCGGCAGCACCCTTGAACTAACTGCCAGCCGCGATTGACGTTTCATCACCCGCCATTTGACGACCTAATCTCGCGGCGCTAAGATTCGGCGCGATGTTGTTCTACCTGTTTCTGCTGTTTACGCTCGTGCCGCTCGTCGAAGTGGTGATCCTCATCCAGATCGCCCAGGCAACCGAGTGGTGGGTGCCCTTCGTGCTGGTGATCGCCACCGGCCTCCTCGGCGCGGCCCTGGCACGGTGGCAAGGCTGGCAGGCGCTGGAGCGGATTCGAGCGGATGCGCGCGAAGGACGCGTGCCCACCGGCGCCATCATCGACGGCGTATTGATCCTCGCCGCCGGCATCGTGCTCGTTACCCCCGGCATACTTACCGACCTGGCCGGCTTCGCGCTGTTGATCCCGCCGCTCCGCTCGCTGGTGAAGCGCGGCGTCGCCGCGTGGATACGGCGGAATTTCGAGGTCCGCCTCAGCCGCACCAGCGCCGGCTGGCACGACATCCGGCGCGACGCAGACGCGCACCCCGACGAAATCATCGATGCCAAAGTTCTCGACACGCGCGTCGAGGACGTCGATTGAGCCGCAAGGGCGCGTCGCTCCGACAGGCAGTGGGCGGCTCGTTGTGTCCGTCGTGTCGTCGTGGTTCAAGTTAGCGCAGTAAAACTAGTTGACGGTTGAGTATCGAGCGTTGAGTGTCGAACAAACCTCGAACGAGCAGTACCCGAGGCCCCCTCAACCCTCAACCCTCAACCCTTTACAGCTGCCCGCGCAGCGATTCCAGGGCCGCGTCATAGTCAGGCTCGTTCGTCACTTCGTTCACGTACTCGGCATAGACGACTTTCCCATTCGCGTCGAGCACGAACACCGCGCGGCATTCGATCTTCAGCTCCTCGATCAGCGTGCCCCAGTTGGAGCCGAACTCGCGCTCCTGGTAATCGCTCCCCACGCGCATGTTCTTGATCTCTTCCGCGCCGCAGAAGCGGTTCATCGCGAACGGCAGGTCCATGCTCACGGTGAGCGCGTTGACCCGGTCGCCCAGCGAGCCGAGCTGCTCGTTGAACTTCTTGGTCTGCATCGCGCACACCGCCGTGTCGAGCGACGGCACGACGCTGATAATCGTCGGCTTGCCCTTCAGCTCTTCGAGCCCGATCGACTTCATGCCGCCTTCGAAGTAATGCACCTTGAAATCGGGCGCGGCCTGCCCGGACTTCACCTCGTTGCCCGCCAGCGTCAGCGGCGTGCCCTTGAACGTTATGACTCCGGTTCGTGACATCGATGGAACCTTTCCTGCGTTATACGGCGAGTGGGACGACCCAAAATTGGAATCAGGCCGGCGGCGCGGCCGCCAGAGCGCGGCAAACCAACTTTTAAGTATCGGCTTTTGCCGCATGGCCGCAAGGGGCGCGGAATTCGGCGTAAACAAAAAGACTAGCCGGATGGTGCTAAAGATCGTCCTCGGTTAAATCCCTTTGTGCCGAGTGCCGAATGTGAAGAATGAGTACCTTATCCTCATGCAACGTAAAAAGAATCCGATGCTTTTGACGTCGTCCGCCGAATAGCAGTTCTCGTAGCTCGAACGAGAATCTATCGCTCTCGTGCGCAGTGGCACACCTGCGCGGATTCACTCGAAGACTGCGGATCGCGCGTTGAAGTCCGCGATACCATCGACCGGCAAACTCGCGTGAGTAGTTCTCAGAGTACCAGTAGTACGCGGCGTCGCGGTCGCCCTCAGCTCGAGCGGTGAGAAGTGTGCGATACGTCATTCATCCGCAGGCAGCCCATGACGCTCACGGAACTCCTGGTCCGCTTCCTCGAATGATCGAACTCGGCCCGCTTCGAAGTCGGAGTATCCTTCGGCAATCGCCGCGATTGTCTGCTCCTGCGCGTCGAGAGCCCGCAGTGCTGCCTGCAAAACTTCTTCTTCGGTCCGGTATGCTCCTGTCGCGAGCTTCTCTTGAATCAATCGAGTGAGATCTGGCGTGAGTGAAATGCTCATGCTTGCAGTCTAGCTAAACCGCCCGCCGCAGGCAAGCGCTAGTGCGGTAACCCTACTTTGTGTTTGTCGCCGACCGGTAGCAGTGGTCGAATAGCAGCTCCCACTCGGCCTGCTGAATGTCGCGGCACAACTGGCTCGCGTCGTTTTGATCGCCGGCCGACGCCTGGCACATGTCGACAAACGCGAACGGGTCCCAAGCGTGGCCGCTAAAGAGCTTCTTCGCGGCCCGTTCCGCGCCGCGCGCGGCGGACAGCTCCGCCGCTCGTTGAACTAGCGCGCCGAACGCTTCGTGCCGGCCGACGCGGCGAAACCAATACTTCGAGTTGGAGAAATCGCCCTCGCGGCGGTGCATGATCGCGTGCCAGAAGCTGCCCGTCGGCGTGTCGATCCCCTGGCTGATCGTGTGCGATTCGTCTAGATAATCGTGCAGCAGCCACAGGCCCGATACGCAGCACGCTGCCATGTCGCCGTCCGCGATCTTCGCGCCCTCGAAAGCGGACTCCGCCGACAACCCTTCTAGCGCGGCCCGAGCACCCCGATCGGGCGCGCCAGGCCCCAGTGCCCTCCCCCGGTCGATCGCCAGCAGAGGCGCAAATGCCGGCCCATAAGCCTGCGGGTCGAATGTGCTCATCGTAGACCGCGATTTTGGGGAAATGATGCTCGGTGCGAGTCAATCTATCACACCGGCTCCCCAACGTCACGGCTGCACGACCGGCACACCCGCGCCCGCCGAGCCTAGCGCACGTTCGTGTGACGGTCGTTTGAGCTCTGGCGAGCGGTCGGCGCGTCGCCGAGGCGCGACGGACCTTCGGCGACCGGCACGGCGACGTTCCTCGCCAGGTCGGCGTACTTCGTCGCGTTGGTCGTTTCGCCGGTCGTTTTATACATCGTGGCCAGGTTGCCGTACGGCACCGCCAGCGCGGTTCGGGCGAGGATGCCGTCCGCCACCGCTTTCTCGACGAGGTCGACGCCGTCCTGCGTGAGCTTCAGAGCCTGGTCCTGCTTGCCGAGCTGCCAGTACGTCACGCCCATGCTGACCAGCATCTCGCCCTCGCGGCGCGGCGCGTACAGCTCCGATACGGGCCGCGGACCGGTCAGCAGCGCGTCTGCCTGGTCGTACCACTGCGCCGCCTTCTTATGGTCGAGTTTATGGACGGCGTACACCGCCCCCATCTGGAAATAGAGCTGGCCGACGATTTGCTCCGAGTAGTGGACCGCCTGGCGCGACAGGGCCCCTTCGGCCAGGTTGTCGACGGCCAGTTGACCGTACCTCAGCGCGACGGTTGTCTCGCGGCGCACGTGCTCGACGCGCAGCGCGTTGAGATAGGCGACGCCCAGCTCCCACTTCACGCGGGCCTGCCACAGCTCGTCGTCCGACTGGCCGAGCAAGGCCTGGCCCGCCTCTTCCGCTTCGGAGACCCACGGCTGGGGGTCGATCGTCGGCCGGAAGCTGGCCAGCGCGTTAAGCGCCCGCTGCGCGATCACCAGCCGCAGCTCGACGCTGCCGCCGTCGTTGTTGATGTACTCCTCGGCCAGCCCCGACGCGCGGCCGATCCACAGCGAGAGCGTTTCGATCTTTTCGTTATAGGCCTGTCGGGCGATCTCTTCGGCCATCGCCATGTGGGCGTCGACCAGCAGCCGCTTCGCCGCCCGCCGCTCCACCGCGTTCTTGCTTGTCGCCAGCTTGTCGGCAAGCTCGATCGAGCGCGTTTGGAATTTGATAGTCTTCGACGCGATCTCCGCGTCGCCGAACGAGGCCAGTTGGCCCATCTGGTACAGCGCATGTGCTTTCTCGAGCGGCGACAGATCGTCGCGGTCGAGCACGCCGCGCACCGTCAGCACGGCATTGTCGTATTGGCCGAGCAACACTTGCGCCCGGCCGCGGCACAACTCGTAGGTTGCGTCGCCCGGCTCCAGCTCGCAGGCCCTGGCGGCCGCCGCTTCGGCCAGGTCCGCCTGGCCGGTGGCCAGGTAGATTTCCGCCGTCAGGTAGTGGGCCTCCGCGAAATCCGGCTCCAGCGCGATCGCCGTTTTCAAGTCGCCGAGGTTGTCGCTGTACGGGCCGTGCAGCCCGTTCTCGGCCCGCATCGCGAACGCCCGCGCGTCGAGCGGCTGGACGACCACGTGCGAGACGGTCAGCTGCGTATTACCGTCGCCGGCCAGCGCCTGGCTGTCCGAAGCGTCGAACATGAACAGCACGCCGCGTTCCGGATACGCCTGGCCCAGCGGTTCGTCCTGTTCGTTGCGCACTTCGGCGGGACGGTACTGATCGAGGGCAAGCTGCTCGGCTAGCTCGTCGGGGGCCAGCGACGTCGTCAGCGCGATTTTAATCGCCGATACCACGGCCCCCTCGCCGACCAGCACCTCCACCGCCTCGAATGGATGGATGCGATAGGCCAGCACTTCGCCTTCGGGCGTATCGACCGACTTATCGGGCGCGCCCCAGTTCGTGACGAGCTCTTGCTTGGTCGAGCGGCCCACCATGATGCCTTGAAACTTCACCGGCTCGTAAGGCACGCTGGCCGATTCCACCGGCGGAGCCCGTCGTATGGGCGCCGGCGCCGTCGTTTGAGGCACCCGACGCTGGCTGGTGAACGTCAGCGGCGTGTCGGACTCGCCAGGCGCCGTTTCTCGACCGCTGACACCGGCCAATTCGGGCGTCCGGTCGGAGGTCTGCGGGATGGGTACCAGGCCGTCACCCTCGGCCACCGAGGGAATGCTCCCGGCGGTCTCGCCCGCAGCCATGTCGCGCGTGGCCACCAGCACGGATGACTCGCGGTCGGACTCCGGTGGATTACCAGCGCCCAACGCCGGCGTCGGCGACAAAAGCGCGAGCCAACCCAGGCTGAGGCAGAGCAACCTGATAGCGATTCGATCCGGCCGGACGCGGCATCTTCCCGCGCCCGGTGCAACTACCGCTTGAATAAACGACTCGGCCATGAATCCCCCCTCCGCAGCCCTTGGCGAGCCAGCCGTTGGGCCATTGAATTCGCGATAATCGGATTTTTCTGCACGAACGGTCCATCTGGACTCTTGAGTCTCATCGGCAAAACCGGCACGGATTCCCAACGCTATGTTGGCAAGAAAAGTTGCCGGCCGACGCGTGCTAGCAGCGGGTAAGCAAATCCGTGAGCGCCGCTTTGGCCCCGCTGGCGTCTCGTCGTTCGACCGCCTGCCGCGCCGTTTCCAAACCCGCAATTTGTGCGACAGTAAACGGCACGGCGGCTCCGGCCGCGGGCGCCACCGGCACGAGCGCCCGGCCGATGGCGTTCACCAGGTCGGCCAGTCCTTTGCCGGTGATGGCGCTGGTGGCAATTCCAGCACCCGCCGCCACCGCTCGCCGCTGGTCGGCGTCCGCCAGATCGATTTTATTGTGCACGTCGAGGATGCGGACATGCGGCGGCAGCGCCGCGATGGGCGACAGCGCCGCGATGTTCGGGGACTGGCTCATTTTGCGGAGTCCGCGGAGCAAAATGTGCCTGTCCCCTTCTCCGGCGGCCCCTTCTCCGGCGGCCAGGCCGCGACTGATGTCGTGCACGGCGATCACCAGGTCGGCCGCGGAAAGCGCGTCTGCGGCCAACGCCACGCCGGCCGACTCCAACGCATCGGCTGAGTCGCGCAAACCCGCCGTATCGGCCAGCTGCACCGGCCAGCCGGCAATGGCCGTGGTTGTGGTCACGACATCCCGCGTCGTGCCGGGCTGCGCCGAAACGATCGCCCGCTGGTAACCTGCCAGCGCGTTGATGAGGCTGCTCTTGCCGACGTTCGGCGCACCGGCCAGTACCACGCGCCAGGCCTCGGTCAGATGAAGGCCCAATTCGCGAAACGCAAGCAGCGCGTCCAGAGTTTCCGCGGCCCGCCGCCAGTCGGCGTGGCCCACGGCCGCGATGACACTTTCGATCGCTGTCGTAAGGGCCCCGTGGAACTGGTCAAGCAACACGGCTGCTGTGCGGGCCGTCGGCGCATCGGCCAGGGCGATTTGCGCCGCGCACCTGACCGCGTCGCCAGGCCGCGATAGTAGGTGCCGCGAGCCGAGCGGCACACTCAGCTCCGGTCCGCCTCGGCTCGGCGGACCTACCGTCGACCGCAGCCATTGCTGCCACGTCGCGCGAGTGCAGCCAAGTTCCACGAGCCGCCCGACGACTGCCCCGACGGCCGCCACACCGCCGTGGCAGTGGATTTCGATCTCCTCGTCGGCCCGCCGACACACAATCAGTTCTTCGCCCTCCGCGCCACCCCACCGCCCGAGGGCAATCCGTCCCAAAGGCAACTCCGCCAGCGGCTTGCCGCTTAGCGCCCGAAAACAAGTGCCCACCGCCCACGTCGCGCCCGGCCCCGCAACGAGCACCACCGCCACCGCCGCCCGCCCGGTCGGCGTGAGTTCTACAACACAGGTCGATCCCATAGACAAACAGCAATCCGCCACCACGCATCGCGGCGTCTAGCGCCCGGCTTCCGCCACGAGCGCGATGCCCGAAAGCACCAGGTGCGGCACGTAACGCACCGGCTCGCCGCAGTCGAGCAGTTCGGCCACCTGCGCCGAGGCGCCGCCAGTTAAGAACACAACAGGCCGTTCGGCGAGTCCCGCCGATAACCGGCCAATCAATTCCCGAATCGCCCCCACCGCGCCCCAATACAATCCGGATTCAATCGCGGCGCTGGTCGACTTGCCCAGCGGGACCGGCGGCTTCTGCAAAGCGTCGGTCGACACGTGCGGCAGCGCATCGGTCTGGTGGGCCAGTGCCCGCGCGCTCATCGCGATGCCCGGCAGAATGGCCCCGCCGGCAAACGCCCCTTCGGCCGTCAGCAAATCGACGGTGATCGCCGACCCCAAGTCGACGACAATCGCCGCTCTTCCCGGCTCGCGCAGCCGATCGGCAGCCACGGCCGCCAACAACCGATCGATTCCCACCCGCGGCGGCTGTTCCACCTCGATCGACAGCGGCACATCGCGATACGTCAGCCGGCGAACGTCACAATCTACGTCGGGCCGCTTGGCCCAATCGCCCACCGCCGCCAGCAACCGGTCCGCTGCCCGGCGATGCACGCTGCCGATATGCCAGGTACTTTCGCCGCGAACATGTTCGTCGCACCACGCCGCGAATCGATCTACTTCGAAGCCGCCGGTCTGGTTATCGATCCGAAGGACCACGGCCGACGTCGGTTCGGGGAGCGCTCCTCCGTCGCCCGGCCGCCGCCCCGTAAACCGGCCGAGCTTCATGCGGCTGTTGCCGATGTCGACGGCAATCAACGCTCGATCCGCAACCTGTTCGCGCATGGCCATGGACTTTCATTCCAACCGGCTAAGTGACCGTCAGATCTGGATGTATTTTAGACGATTGCCGGTCGCTCCAGATAGCAGCGCGAGCCGCCGGCCGCCGCGCTTGACGCCCGCCCCCCGCCGAGTAGACTTGCATATTCGCGGCGATAAATCGCTTTGCGTCGCGAGCCGCCGGGTTCACCCCGGCGGGTACACTGAGAGCCGCCGGGTTCACCCCGGCGGGTTTCCCGGGCTCGTGGCGGAATTGGCAGACGCGCAAGGTTGAGGGCCTTGTGCCCGCAAGGGCGTGCTGGTTCAAATCCAGTCGAGCCCAGTGAAAGTCGAGAGCTAAGAGTCGGGAGTCAAGCGCCAGAGCGTTCCGGCTCTTGACTCTCGACACTTAGCTCTTGGCTCTCGACTAATGATATTGGGACTCGAAACCGGCGTTTCGAGTCCTTCTCTATTTGCCTCGCTCGCCGCCGGCCGATGGGCAGCGAGCCGAGAATGCCTATAATCCCACGTATGGCAAAACGGCCGGCCAGGTCGGCTCACTCGAAACATGGGGACCGGATCATGATGCTCAACGAGGTCATGCAGGATGCGATCAACGAACAGATCAATCACGAGCTGTTCGCCATGTACAGCTATCTTTCGATGAGCGCGTATTGCGAGCATCAGCAGTTCCGCGGCTGCGCCCATTGGATGCGCCTGCAGAGCCAGGAGGAGTACGGCCACGCCACGCGGCTGTACGATTTTCTCATCGCCCGCCAGGGACGCGTGAAGCTGCGGCCGATCGCCGAGCCGCAGATTGACTTCGCCTCCGTTCCGGAGGTTTTCCAGAAGGCGCTCGCTCAGGAGCAGGAGGTCACGCAGCAAATCAACGGACTGTACGAGCTGTCGTTCAAGGAAAAGGCCTTCGCGGCGCTCGTCGAGTTGGAATGGTTCATCAACGAGCAGGTCGAAGAGGAAAAAACAGCCCGCGACATCGTCGCCAAATTCGAGATGGTGAAGAACGACCCCGCCGCGCTGCTCGACCTGGATCGCGAATTGGGCGGCCGCCAGTCGGAGCCTGCCGTGGAAAAATGACCGCCTTTTCAATTTAGTTCGTAGGGTGGGTCGAGTCGGCGAGACCCACCAAGGCAAGACGAACGGTGGGTCTCCTTCGTCGACCCACCCTACGGCTTTTCAATTTAGGATTTAGCCACTAAGGGCACGAAGGGCACGAAGCAAATCCGTATTTTGGTTGCTTCGTGCTCTTCGTGTCCTTCGTGGTAAAACAAGTTGTGCGATCGGTTGACCGACGCCACGCTTCCCTGGACCGTGCCGAATCCGCCGAATGTGCGGATCACCATGTACAAAAAGATGCACGCCGTCAGCATCGCCACCAGGGCGATGATCAACAGCGCGTAGTACACCGTCATCCGCGGCTTGGGCGTGGTGACGCGGAGCGTTGGCGGGGCGATGATGTCGGCGTCTGCCATCGGGGGTTGCCTCGTTCGCCTTACCGCAGATTGACCGGCACGTTCCAGGGACTCGTCCATAACGGCCCGTACTGCCACAGCTCCAGCAGCAGGAGCAAGCAGCCCACGCTGACCGCCGCCAGCGAGATGCCGAGCATCACCATGTAGATGGTCGTCCGCGGCCTGCGAACCAGCACGCCGCGCGGCTGCTCAGAGCTTAAGTCGGGTAGCGACACGATCGCCCTCCTGGATCTGGCCTTGCTGGAATCGCCGATCGACCCGGCCGACCGATTTGTCCGGCGAAGTCTGCAGGATTTCGACCCGGCCCAGGTACTTGGCCCCGCGGAACACCTCGACGGTGTTCCCCGCCTTCAGCCCGTCGTCGGCGCCGATCGTCACCTCCACGAGCTGCGCGCCGCCCGAACGTCGTATCTGGCTGATCACCCCGTCCACGGTCGGCACCACCGCGCCCGGCTCGGTATCCGGGTCGATGCCCTCTTCGCGCATCACGTGGGTCATGCCCGAAACCTGCTTGGTAAGCTGCTCGCTCCGCTCGCGGGCCACTTCGTACTGGCCGGTAAGCTGATGAACCGCTTCGGTGGCTTCAAGCGTCCTGGCGAAGGCCGCGTCGCGGGCCTGCTGCTCGGTGCGAATCTGTTGCCGCAGCGTGCCCGCTTCGTTCGACAGGCCTTCATTGAGCGTCTGCGTCGAGGCGACGGCGGCGATGTGCTCGCGCTGCTGCTGCTGAAGTTGATCCAGCTCGGTCTGAATCTGCACGTTTCGATCGGCCAGCGCCACGCGCTCCGTCTCCAGCTTGGCGAGCTGCTGCTCGGCGGCCTCTTTTTCGCGGGTGAGATTCTCGACGCGCCGGTTGTGCTCGTTCTTGAGCTGCTCGTTCTCTTGCTGCGCCTGCTGAAGCTGCTGACGCAGGCCGTTCGGTCCCTCGATGACCTCGCGCCAGTTCTTGTGCGTGGCGTACACGGCCATCGCAAAGGCCATGAACATGACGCTCATGATGAGGATCAGAACGACGAATACTTTGCCAAGCCAGTTCATAGTTGGTTTCCCTGCTCGCAACTTGCCTGCGTCGGCGAACCTGCCCGGCTCGAGCGTCGACGACAGCCGGCGGCGACAGTGGTCGAGCCCGAAGATGGCGGGAAAAGCGTCCGCTGCCGGCAATCGCGGACCGGCACCCCCGCGGCCGGCAATGCATTGCCACAACCGCTTGGTGCGTCCGAAGTTAGTTCCTGAGACCTTACTTGCAGTATACGCAGAGGCCGAAACGAGTGTCAATTTTTTCAGCGGCTTTCCCTGCCCCTACAAACGCGCCAACCGGAATGGCCCTCATCCCGGCGGAAAGCACGCGCAGCTCGAGCCGCACGGCCCGGGCGGCAATTGCTCGCCACGAGCGGCAGATTCCCCGCGAGTTGGCGGCGCCACGATCGAGAGCAGCTTGCTCAGCTTCGGGCTGCCGCACTCCGGACAGCGCGGCGGAGCCCCGTCGCGAACCAGCAGCTCGGCCTGGCAGCCGCATTGGTCGCACGCATATTCGTAAAGCGGCATCGTGGCCTCACTTCGCAACTACCAGCGATCGCTTGGCCGGTTGAGTATCTCGTTCAAGATGATGGCCTGCCGCACGCCTTCCGGCGAGGCGAGCATCGCCGCGATCTGGCTGGCGGGTGTGTCGATCGGCACCAGCTCGACGGGTGCGGCGCTCTCCGCCAGCGTGCCGATCGTGTGGCCGAACTTCGCCTTGAGCTGCACGTCGAACTGCGCATCGTCCTCGATGATACGCTGGCCCAGGTGCGACATCTGCTCGGCCAACTTGCTGGCCCGCGCCGCGGCCCGCTCCGTGGACCGTTCGGCCAGCGTTATGCGCTTGCGCGGTATAACCGACCGGCGGGCGGCGCGCTGCGGCGCAGCCGGCGGGCCCACGGCCGCTCGCACTTCGATCGGCCGCGCCGCCTCGCGTCGTGGCACCGCCGTTTGCTCGTCGAGCAGCACCGCGATGTCGCGCGGCGCC
This sequence comes from uncultured Planctomycetaceae bacterium, assembly GCA_964532675.1. GTDB lineage: Bacteria > Planctomycetota > Planctomycetia > Pirellulales > Lacipirellulaceae > JABDGM01. The sequence goes on along the minus strand of CAZHIV010000138.1, from coordinate 1,323 downwards.
GCGCGCCCGCGCTCGCCCTGCGGGCCGCGCCCGGCGCGGCGTAGAAACTCTTCGACCTGGTTGCGGAGCGGATCGGCCTGCTTTCCGGCCGCCGCCTGCCGGGCGTGCCGTTCGACCGGCTGCGGCGCGTCGGGCTGCCCGCCCTCGGGCGCCTGGGCTTGCCTCGCATCCGCAATCTGCTTCACCGCGTACAGCAGCGGCACCAGCAGCGCCAACGCGATGCCAACAATCTCGAAAATATCCGCCTGCAACACCGGTTGAAAATTCATCCCACTCTTTCCCTGACCTCCGACCTCTGACCTCTGACCTCCGACCTCTCCGCTACTTCCGCCCCGGCGTGCTTGCCGTGGCGATGGCTCCCCGCATATCGGTGTCGGCCTGCACGTTTTGCAGCTTGTAGTAATCGAGGATGCCCAGCCGGCCGCTGCGGAACGCCTCGGCCATCGCCCTGGGCACCTCCGCCTCGGCCTCCACCAGCTTGGCGCGGTTCTCCTCCATCTTGGCGAAGTTCTCCTGTTCCTCCGACACGGCCATCGCGCGGCGACCTTCCGCCTGGGCCCGCGCCACGCGCGTATCGGCCTCCGCCTGGTCGGCCTGTAGCCGGGCGCCGATGTTGTCGCCCACGTCGATGTCCGCGATGTCGATCGACACGATCTCGAAGGCGGTTTGCGAATCGAGCCGCCGGGCCAGCACCGCCTTCGAAATGCGGTCGGGGTTCTCCAGCACCTTGGCGTGCGTTTCCGCCGAGCCGATCGCGCTGACGATGCCCTCGCCCACGCGGGCCACGATCGTCTCCTCGGTGGCCCCGCCGATGAGCTGATCGAGATTCGCCCGCACCGTCACCCGCGCCTTGACCTTGAGCTGAATGCCGTTCTTGGCCACCGCATCGAGCGTCGGCCGCTTACTGCTCTTGCCGGGACAATCGATCACGCGCGGATACACGCTCGTCTGCACCGCCTCCAAAATGTTTCGCCCGGCCAGGTCGATCGCCGTGGCCCGCTTGAAGCTCAATTCGATAATCTTGGCCTTCCGCGCGGCGATCATCGAGCGCATCACCAGCGGCACGTTCCCCCCGGCCAGGTAATGGGCCTCCAGCGCCTTGGTCGTGATCCCCTCGCTGTCGTAGAGCCCCGCCTGCACGGCCATGATTTTGCTCCGCGTGATCACCGTCGGATTCACCTTGCGGAACGTCATCCGCAGCAAATCGAGGATGCCGATCCCCGCGCCCGTCGTCACCGATTGAATCCACAGCCGGAAGTAGCGGGCGAAGATGGCAAAAAAAGCCAGCACGACAATCAACGCGCCAACCAGCAGCACCAGCCA
>CAZHIV010000137.1:0-9389 GCA_964532675.1 uncultured Planctomycetaceae bacterium | reverse complement strand
ACGGATCGCGTGTTCGGCGCCAGGGCATGTTCCGCGCATGCTCCGCAAACCAGCCGCGCAGGGCTTCGCGAATTATGGGGGCATGCGGAAGAGGTTCGGCCATCGAGGGGCAGGGGATTCGGAGGAACGCGAATGTCCTCTGTTCGTAACGCAAGGGCAACATTTACAAGGGTCTCGCTCGACCCACCCTACGTCAAACCGTTAAAATGCACCTCCATGCGACAATACCTCGACCTCATGCAACGAATCCTCGACGAGGGCGTTCCCAAGGGCGACCGCACGGGCACCGGCACGCGGAGCATCTTCGGCCACCAGATGCGGTTCAACCTGGCCGACGGCTTCCCGCTGGTGACCACCAAGAAAGTGCATCTCAAGAGCATCGTCTACGAGCTGCTCTGGTTCCTGCGCGGCGAGACGAACGTCCGCTACCTCAACGAGCACGGCGTCACCATCTGGAACGAATGGGCGGACGAGCGCGGCGAGCTGGGGCCGATCTACGGCCACCAGTGGCGATCCTGGCCGGGGCGTCACGGCGAAGCGATCGACCAGATCAGCGACGTGATCGCGCAGATCCGCACGAACCCCGACTCGCGGCGGCTCGTGGTCAGCGCCTGGAACGTGGCCGACGTGCCCGCGATGGCCCTGCCGCCATGCCATCTGCTGTTCCAGTTTTACGTGGCCGATGATCCGGCCGGCGGCCCGGCGCGGCTGTCGTGCCAGCTTTATCAACGCAGTGCGGATGTATTTCTGGGCGTGCCGTTCAACATCGCGTCCTATGCCCTGCTGACGATGATGGTCGCCCAAGTCGCTGGCCTGGCGCCGGGCGATTTTGTCCACACGTTCGGCGACGCCCACCTGTACGACAACCACGCGGAGCAAGCCCGGCTGCAGCTCTCGCGCCAGCCGCGGCGGCTGCCGACGATGTGGATCGACCCCAGCGTGGATTCGATCCTCGATTTCCGGCACGAGCACTTCCGGCTGGACAATTACGACCCGCACCCACACATCCCGGCGCCCGTGGCCGTGTAGTACTTAATTGAGGGTGTCCGGGAATTGAGAACTCGATCACCTCTGTAGGGAACGCCCTCCGCGGCGTTCCGTGGCAGTGCGTTCCCGCGACGGAACGGCACAGAGGCCGTTCCCTACAGGGGTTTAATTCCCGGACGGTCTCACCTTAATTTGTATGCTCCGGAGAAGATGATCTCACGCAGAGGCGCAGAGAACGCGGAGAATAATGCATTCCGCCTGATCGACTGGAACGCTAATCCTCGCTGATAGCCACTAATTAGATCAGCGGGAGTTAGCGGTAATTAGTGTTCCCACCTCTGCGTACTCTGTGCCTCTGCGTGAGATCATTTGCCAACTCATTCGGCAAGCCATGCGCATCTCGATCATCGCTGCCATCGCGACCAATGGTGTCATCGGCCGGGGCGGCCGCCTGCCCTGGCGACTCTCTGGCGATCTGCAGCGTTTCAAGCGGCTCACGATGGGCCATACGATCATCATGGGCCGCAAAACCTGGGAGTCGATCGGGCGGCCTCTGCCGGGGCGCAAAACCGTTGTCGTCACGCGCCAACTCGACTACCGCGTTGATGAAGGCGTCTGCATCGCTGCGAGTCTTGGCGATGCGATTAACATCGCCAAAGCGGCGGGCGACGATGAAGCATTCATTATCGGCGGTGCAGAGATTTACCAGGAGGCGCTGACCTGCGCCGATCGCCTCTACTTCACCGAGGTGGCCGCCGATGTGGAGGGAGACGCCTATTTCCCGATGAACTTTGATACGTTCGACTGGGATGCCTGGGAATCGTTGGAAACCGAGGCCCACGAGGCAGATTCACAAAATGACCATGCGTATGTGTTCGTAACACTCCAGCGGTGCGAGCCCAAGAATACTTCCGAGTAGAATCATGAGTGCTTCCGACGTGCCGCGTTGCGATTGGGGCCCTCGCGGCGGCGAGCTGATGGTCGCCTACCACGACGACGAGTGGGGCGTGCCGGTCCACGACGACCGCAAGCAGTTCGAGTTCCTCACGCTGGAAAGCGCCCAGGCGGGTTTAAGCTGGCTCACCGTGCTTCGAAAGCGCGATGCCTACCGCCGGGCGTTCGCCGAGTTCGATCCGGCGAAAGTGGCCCGCTTTACGGACAAGCGGATCGAGCGGCTACTGGCCGATCCCGGCATCATCCGCAACCGGCTGAAGGTCGCCGCCGCCGTCACCAACGCCCGCTGCTTCCTCGACGTCCAAGAAGAATTCGGCAGTTTCGACGATTACATCTGGCGTTTCGTCGACGGCCGGCCGATCCAGAACCGCCTCAAGAGCATGAAAGACCTGCCGGCCACCTCGATACAGTCCGACGCACTCAGCAAAGATCTGAAACAACGCGGCTTCAAGTTCGTCGGCAGCACGATCGTCTACGCCCACATGCAGGCCGTGGGCATGGTCAACGACCACCTCGTCACGTGCTTCCGGCACAAAGCCTGCGCGCGGCTGCGATGAAGATTATGTGCTGCGAAATACGAACCGCTTCACCCGCACCAGCCGGTCGTTAGGAAAAACTTCAAAGGTGACGTCCACGAGCGCAGTTGCAATGGAAGTCGGCACGGTAATGGTGCGTGCCGCCTCCATCGGCATACCTCGTCCTTTGACATCTGCATCCTCTGTTAGATATGTGTCGACCCAATCCGCAATTGCCGTGAGGATGGATCGCATATTTGAATCGCCTGCAAGCCACCAGTGTGCGACCGGTGTACCGTATCATCTACGGGCAGCCCTTGCCGCGGCGAGTACGGCGCGACCGATCATTTCGGCAGTCGTTACGCCGCCACCATGGGAGAGGCCACCTGGCGATGGATGTTCATCGTGCTTATCGGGAAACGCTTCGGCGAGCTTGCGTATCGTATCTGGATCAGCCTCTAGAACGAAACTTTCCGGATCTAGCCCTTCCGCGGGTTGCCGCAATTGCCATTCGCATGCCAACTCGACCAACGACCCAGCTCCGCCGTTGGCGAGCTTTCCGTCCGCGAAGCGGATGAAGTCGCTCAGGTCTTCTTTGGTGATGGCCATAGGTATCCTCCAAGTAAATTGTAACACGGTCGGCCGGTGCGGGAAAATTCGGCTTCAATGAGCGGTAAAAGGCAGCACCTCGTTGATCGATGTGGCTCCAATAGCCAGCATCGCCAGCCGATCGAAGCCGAGCGCCACGCCCGTGCAGGCGGGCAGGCCGTGCTCCAGGGCGGCAAGCAGACTTTCGGGAATCGGCAACGCGCGCCGGCCGGCGGACCGGCGGGCGGCGTTGACGGCTTCGAAGCGGCGGCGCTGCTCGGCCGCGTCGGTGAGCTCGTGGAAGCCGTTGGCCAGCTCGATCCCGCGGCAATAAAGCTCGAACCGCTCGGCCACGTCATAACCGAGCCCGCTGGGCACGACCTTCGCCAGCGACGCCTGCGACGCCGGGTAGTGGTAAACGATCTCCGGCCGATCGCGGCCAAGCTGCGGTTCGACGCGCGTCGCCAGCAGCAGGTTCAGCCACTCATCGCGGCTCTCGCCGTTCATTCCGGCCGCCACCCGAATATCGGCCTTCGCAACCGCCGCGGCCAGTTCGTCGAGCGTCGCCGTATGCGGGTTCAATCGAAGTACTCGCTCGAATGCCTCGGCGTAACTCGTCCGCGCAGCCGGTGCCGTGCCCAGAAGCGACTGCGTCAACTCATCGAGCAAATCGATGCCGGCCCGCATGTCGTCGCCGACGCGGTACCACTCGACGAGCGTGAACTCCGGGTTGTGCAGCGGTCCCCGTTCGCCGGCGCGGAACGAGCGCGTGGCTTGAAAGATGGCCTGTGCGCCGCTGGCCAGGAGGCGCTTCATGTGGAGCTCGGGAGAGGCCTGGAGCCACAGATGGGCGTCGGCGCCGCAGTCCGTCGAGCCGGGCACCGCGGCAGTAGCCGTGGTCGCGCCGGCTATGGGCTCGATGTGGAGTTCGGGGATGATTTCGTCGGCCAACAGGGGTGTTTCGACCTCGATGAACCCGCGCTCGTAGAACAGCGCGCGCAGCTTGCGGAGCAGCTCGGAGCGCTGCTTGAGCACATCGAGCGATGCGCTCGCACTGAAATCGTGAGCATGCTGTTTCTGCATGGCGTTCGATCCGCGAAACGATAGCCGCGATGCAACGCATCGCCGGTTCTCAAACGCGGCTGGTCACTCGCGCCGTAACCGGCAAAGGCGCGACCGCCTGGCCCGGCAGCAGCGGCGGCATCGGGCAATCGAGCATGTCGCAAATCGCCCGCAGCAGCTCGGCCTCCGCGACATCCACCGCCGCATCGGCGCAGATCGTGGCCGCGCACGCGTCGATCAATTGGCCCTGCTGCTTGGGCACTACGTGAGCCAATTCCTCGAGCGCGCTGTGGAGCTTGCCTAGGCCGGACGCCTCGGGCGGCAGCAGCCGCACGCTGACGCCCGGCAAGTGCTTCGCCCCGGCTTGGAACGCTGCTTCGTCGCTCTGCTCGCTCGCCCTGGCCAGGGCCGACAGCAGCACGGAGCACTGCTCGCCCAATCGCTGCAGGCCATAGTAACGTTTCTGGCGGGGCCGGGCCGATTCGAACTGCGACCGCAGGTGCCGCGTCAGAATCTGATGCAGCACCCATTCGAACAGCCCCATCCGCTCGTCGGCCCGCACCAGCCGGTCGAAACAGCGGGCGAACTGCTGATACTGCGGCAGGCTCAGCGCTCGCAGCGCCGGCATCATCAGGTCGACCAACGGGAGCCGCGCCCGCACGTCGAGTTGATTCATCGGCTTGGCGAGCTGCAGCGTCAGCTCGAAGACGTTCGCATCGGCGGCGTCCTGGAGAATGCGAAGCTGCTTCGCGCGAGTATCGGCGTCGCGATCGAGCAGCAAAGCGTAGACGACGGCCCGGGCGCCGTAGGGCTCGTGGGCCGCGTCGAGAATCGGCTTGGGGATCGCCGCCAGCAGTTGGCGGACATACTCCCGGTGACGTTCGGTCGGATTGCCCACCAGCCGGGCGGCCTGATCGACGGTTTCCGCCGCCACGCGCCGGCCAAGGCCCGCCGCTTCGGGCCGAAGAATCGCGCCCGCAAACGCCGCGGCGGCCCCTTCTTCGACGCCGGCAACCGAATCCGCCGCCAGCCGCGGCGGGTACTGGCCGTCCCATTGCGGATCGAGCCGGCGAATCCGCTGCTCCAGCGGCGGATGCGTGGCGAACAGGCCGCTGATGCCCTGCGCGAAATACATGTGGCTGGCTTCGGCCGCCCGCGGGCTGGCGAGCCGCGAGCCGAACACCGCCGCGCCGATCCGCTTGAGCGCGCCGGCGATGCCTTCCGGGTTGCGCGTAAACTGCACGGCCGAGGCGTCGGCCAAAAACTCCCGCTGCCGCGAGACGGCCGCCTTGATGAGATTGCCGAAGAACAATCCCACGAAGCCGATCACCATGAACGCCAGGCCGATCGCCAGCAGATAGGCCCCGCCGCCGCTGTCGCGGCGCGAGCGGCGCCGACCGCCGTAGGCGGCCATTCGCAGGACCTCGCGGCCCACCAGGCCCATGACGAGGATCCCGTGCAGCACGCCGATCAGCCGCAGGTTGAGCCGCATGTCGCCGTTGAGGATGTGGCTGAACTCGTGGGCGATGACGCCTTGAAGCTCGTCGCGCGAAAGCTGCTCGGCACAACCGCGCGTGACGCCGATCACCGCGTCGCCGGGCGAGAAGCCGGCGGCGAAGGCGTTGAGGCCTTGCTCCTCGGCGAGCAAGAACACCGGCGGCACGCTCACGCCGGAGGCCAGCGCCATTTCCTCGACGACGTTCAACAGCCGGCCCTCCGTGGGATCGGTCGTGTTCGGATAGATTCGCCGCCCGCCCAGCCGCTCCGCGACGACCGTGCCGCCGCCGGCCAGCTGCGCGATCTTGAACGCGCTGCCGCCGCCAATCAGAGCGAGCGCCCCCACGCCGGCGCCGATCGGGATTTCCAGCGGCACGTCGCCCCCGTCCATCGCCCCCACCGCGACGGCCGTCACCCCGAACGTCGTGCCGACAATCCCGATCACCGCCAGCACGAACATCACCACCAGCCACTGCGTATTGCGGCGAGCAACGTCCTGGCGTTCAAAGAAGTCGGTAGCCATGCCTATTCAGATTCACCACAGAGACACAGAGAGCACGCAGAAGAAAGAATCGCTCTCGATGATTAAACAGGAGGAAGCAGAGGCAGCAGAGCTATGTATCTTCGTCTTCTCTCTGCTTACTCTGCTACCTCCTGTTAAAACGACTTCTCCGTGCCCTCTGTGTCTCTGTGGTAAATCATTCCTTCACTCAAGTGAATGACACTTTGGGCGGTTCGGCGATTTGGGCGTCTTCGAAGTCCAACAGCTCGGCGTCGCGGCTGTGGCCCAGGATGCCCGCGAACAGGATGGGCGGGAACGTCTGGCGGTACGTGTTGTACTGCGTCACCGCGTCGTTGTACGCTTGCCGGGCGAAGGCCACTTTGTTCTCCGTCGTGGTGATTTCCTCGCTGAGCTGCGCCATGTTCTGGTTGGCCTTCAAGTCGGGATACGCCTCGGCGAGCGCGAACAACCGGCCCAGCGCGCCGGCCAGGCCGTGCTCGGCCGAGGCCAGCGCGTGCATGGCCGCCGGGTCGCCCGGGTTCGCCGCCGCCCGCTCCAGCCCGCCCACCGCCTGATTGCGGGCCTGGATCACCGCCTCCAGCGTCCCCCGCTCGTGCTGCATGTAGCCCTTGACCGTCTCCACCAGGTTGGGAATCAGATCGTACCGCCGCTTGAACTGCACTTCGATCTGCGAGAACGCGTTCTGGAACCGGTTCTTCAGCGTGACCAGCCGATTGTAGATTCCCACGCCCCACAAAACGACAAGAAACGCGATCACCACCAGGCCGGCCAAGATTGCAAAGCTAGTCATCGTAAAGCTCCTGAGTTCAGGATTGTGGCGGACGGAGGGACGAGACCGCCGGCCGCAATCCCGCGCAGCGACCCGGCGGCTGATATGCCGCTAGTTGTACGCCGACCACCGCGCGGCCCGCAAGCCGTAGACGGACATTCCGCGTCAACAGGTATTCGCGAATGCGGCGGCGATCTTGGGCAAAACCGCCGCGCCGGGTGCCACTGCTAACTCGTTAGCAGTGCCGCTTTCTGCCGCACCCTTGCTGTTGGACGCCGCATAAATATTCAAACTGCAAGCTGCACGCTGAAAGGGAACACTGCTGGCCAAGCCAGCAGTGGCACCCGCGCGCCTTGCCAGGCGGCTCGACAACCGTGTTCTTTACCGCAACGCGGTTACACACCGTAGTCCAGGGCTCGCCCTGAGCTTGTCGAAGGGCCTACCCTGGGTCACGCTACATTCGGTGTTTTGTTCACGACATCCACTTCACGAATCCGCTAACCAGCAACGCAAATAGGCAGAACCCAATGAAATACCAAACACACCCGGACGGTGTGTTGGGCCACTCCGGCTTGTGTACGGTATCATATATGGGGTACATGCCTACTGACCAACTCTTGATTCGAGCGAAACTGCCGATGGCGGCCGGTTGGTTTTGAGTCCGCAGATTTCGCAGATGACCGCTGATAGATTGAATTGCTCGGGGTCGTTTAATTGGACGGCCGCCACGCGCCTAAAAGGCAAATCTGCGCAAATATCTGCGTCATCTGCGGACTACTTCCGGATGGCTAACGGCGTTAGAGTGGCACCCGCGCGCCTTGCCAGCCGGCTCGACAACCGCTCTTTACCGCAACGCGGTTGCACACCGTAGCCCAGGGCTCGCCCTGAGCTTGTCGAAGGGCCTACCCTGGGTCACGCCCCCGTGAATCGACCTTACGCTGAAAGCGTTACACAACAAACCGATGCCAACCGTCGGGGTGTAACGCCTGCGGCGTAAGCGATGGCTTCCTGATCCTGTCCCAGGGTGCGCCGCTTCGCAGCGACCCTGGGCTACGGTCTGTAACGCCTTCGGCGTAAAGAACTCCGCCGCCGAACACCGAAATCCGCCCTTGTCGAGCGGCACCGAGCCACGCGGACGATCGTTGTGTTCTATACCGCAACGCGGTTACACCCCGCAGCCCAGGGTTGGCCGCGACAGCGGCCTACCCTGGGTCACGCCCCCGTGAATCGACCTTACGCTGAAAGCGTTACACAATTAATTCCGCCGCCTTATCACCCTCACTCGAAAATTGTCTTTTGATTCGGATGACCGAGAGTTGAGTACCGATCCAGCTTTGCTATACTATGCCGATTGGCCTAACTCATTTTGACTCGGGCGGTCATTCAATGGATTTTGTCGCCATTGATTTTGAGACTGCTAATGAGAAGCGCGCTAGCGCTTGCTCTTGCGGCATAGCTGTTGTCTCAGCTGGGCAAATTGTCGAAACTCGGCACTGGCTCATTCGGCCGCAAGAGTTACGATTCAGCACGTTCAATGTTTGTATTCACGGCATCAACGAATCGACGGTAGCGGACGAGCCGCGTCTTTGCGACTTGTGGGAGGAGATTCGACCATATCTGCACGGCCGGCTAGTTTTGGCACACAACGCCAGCTTTGATATGAGCGTCTTGCGGAATTCCCTCGACGGGTACGGTATCCCATATCCGCAACTCGAATACTCTTGCACTCGCTTAATTGCCAAAGAAACGTGGAGCGACTGGGTTTGCTTCGCACTGCCTGCAGTCGCCTACAAACTGAATCTGCCATTCAGCCACCATGACGCAATGGAAGATGCGCGAGTGTGCGCGCACATCGCGCTCTTGGCCATTAAGCAACTGAAGACAACTTGCTTTACTGAATTGGAAGAATGTATCGGCGTGTATCGTGGTCGAATGGATTGCGACCACTATTGCCCGCCGTGGCATCCGCGCGAACGCGGGCAACGGAATGGTCGCACTTCTTCTACAATTCGATACAAAGACATGAAGCCAGAAGTCGATTTTATCGACGAATCCAATCCATTCTTTGGTCGTAAGGTTGTTTTCACGCGAACCCTTTCTTGCATTGGACGGAAGGAAGCGGCTCAATTAGTCGTCAATAACGGCGGTCGTTGCGTCGGTAGTGTCAGCGGGAAAACTAACATCGTAGTCGTAGGCAAACTCGACAGCCGCAAACTCGCCGCTGGTGAAGATAAGACGACAAAGTTGAAGAACGCCGAGAAGCTTGCGCGCGACGGCCACGATATTGAGATTATCAGCGAAGATGACTTTCTGCGCATGGTTTCCGACTGAGACAATTCCCATGATGACTTTCGACCATAACAAAGTGCTGGATTGGTTGACCAAAGATTATGCGACAACTGAATACTGGAAAAATATCGGCAAGGAAATGTACCTTGCGTCGAATGGCGATTCGGCGCTTACTCGGCATCGGCTCGCCGATGCGCTGCGCCGC
>CAZHIV010000136.1:0-4271 GCA_964532675.1 uncultured Planctomycetaceae bacterium | reverse complement strand
ACGGAGCGGCGTTCTCGGCCTTGTCCATGACCACCATGGGGATGAGCTGCAAGTCGCCGATACGATCGAGAATGCCAGCCACTTTTTTTGACTCCGTTTACTTGCTTGGAGGTGGACGCTGCATTATGCCACAGAACGTCTGCCTTAGGTAACTGCAGTGCCCGGGACACTTGTTTTGCTAGATCGGGACGCCTAGGATAAATTCACATGGAGTTCGAGTGGGACGATCAAAAGGCGGCTCGCAATGTTGCCAAACATGGCGTGTCGTTCGAGGAAGCGGCGACCTTGTTTGGTGATCCTCTCGCAATGACCTACTACGACCCCGATCACTCGCAGGATGAGGATCGATTTTAGACGTTTGGTCATTCGGAGGCCGGTTCGTTGCTTGTATTGTCGCATACGGATCGCGAGGACCGAATACGGATCATAAGTGCGCGACACGCCACACGCAGAGAGAGAAAAGCGTATGACGAGGGAACAAGAGACAGCTGACGACGATGATTTGCGTGGGGAATACGATCTTTCGCAGCTGGAAGGAGGCGTGCGGGGAAAGTACCTGCAGCAATACAAGGCCGGCACGAACCTCGCACGGTTGGCGCCCGAGGTTCGCGCGGCATTTCCCACGGACGAGGCAGTGAATGAGGCGCTTCGTTCGCTGATGGCGAATCAAAACGTCTAAAGCCGCCGCAGCGTCAGGCCGCCGTCGATGTTGAGGACGTTGCCGGTAGCATAGGTTAATTCGCCGCGGGCGAGGACGGCTACGGCGCGGCCGACTTCTTCAGAGGTGCCCCAGCGCTTCTCGACCGTGAGGCCGCCGGCGATGAGGCGGTCGTATTCCTCGGCGACCGGCGCGCTCATGTCGGTGCGGATCAGGCCCGGGCGGACCTCGTAGACGGCAATGCCGTGCTCGGCCAGGCGATGGGCCCAGAGCTGCGTGGCCATGGCGAGGCCCGCCTTGCTGATGCAGTAGTCGCCGCGGTTGATCGAGGCTTCCGTGGCGCTGATCGACGAGATGTTGACGATCACGCCGGCGAACGTCGCGTCGGCCCGGCGCTGTTCGATCATCCAGCGAGCCGCAAGCTGCGTCAGGAAATAGGGGCCTTTCAGGTTGATGCCCAATACGCGGTCGAAGCTCTCTTCGGAGGCGTCGAGCACGTCGGCCCGCACCGTGGGGGCGACGCCGGCGTTGTTCACGAGCACGTCGAGCCGGCCGAAGCGGTCCTGCACGGCTGCGAGAATCGCCTGCCGGTCGGCACTCTTGGAAACATCGCCGCGGCAGTAGTGCACGGCCGCACCGCGGCGTTCCAGGCCAGCGATTGCGTCGGCCACTTGGGCGGCGTCGCGGACTCCGTTGATAGCCAGGTCGAAGCCGCTGTCGGCCAGCGCTTGGGCAATGCCCAGGCCGATGCCGCGGCTGCCGCCGGTAATCAAGGCCACGCTTTTGGAGGAGTCGGTCATAGATGCAATCCATTATGAACCACGACGGCACGACGAGCGGGGACACCAGTCGCAAAAAAAACTAACGTCGTGACCGTCGTGTCGTTGTGGTTCATTCTGATTGAATTACCGGGCCGAAGAACGTGTAGTAGGGTGCGTCTTCGGCGAGACGTCCGATGTACAGTGCGAGCTCGCGGGCGTGGTAGTCGCCCCACATGCTGGCCTCGCCGCAAGGAACGTTGCGACCCGATGGGACATAATCCCAGCCGTTAGGGCGATGGTAGAGCGAGTGCAGGACAAGGCCCTCGTGGTCCGGGTCGGACGACAAATACGGCTCGTCGAGGAGCGTATGGGCGACGGCGAGGCCGGCTTCCACGTAGCGGACTCCGGGCACGGTTTCTCCTCTGGTGTGAACCAGGTAATGGCCCAACCGCAGCAGGCCTTGGGCGGCGATGGCGGCCGCGGAGCTGTCGACGGGCTCGCGGTCGTTGAACGGGTCGGCGGGGCGGACTTTGTAGTCGCCCAGATGGGCCAGTCCCGGCGCGCCGGTGTCCCAGTACGGCACGCCGCAGGTGGGCGTCTCGCGGATATAGAAGTCGCACGTAGCGCGGGCGGCTTTCAGGAGCATGGCCTCCACCGCATTCCGGCCGCCGACCGCGGCCAGCTCCTCATCGGAGCGCGTAGCGAGCCATTCAAGCTGTTCGGCAAAGCCGAGCATTGCCCAGGCGAGCCCGCGCGTCCACGTGCTGAAGGGCGAATAGCCCTGCTGCGTCGAAGGGCAGCGATAGTCGCCGGTGTTGGGGTTAAAAATGCTCTCGTGCGCGGTGCGGCCGGCGACGTCGTACGCGTCGCGCTCGTCGCCGTACCAAGTATTGTAGCGGGCCGTGTTCGTGGCGTGCTCGACGAGCCGCTGCAACAGGCTGATTCGCTCGTCCCGTTCACCCACGAGCACGTGGCCGAGCTGATGGGCCAGCGCGAGCGACCGGCAGGAGCGTATCGTATCGACGAACAGCGATTGAGGGCCGTTGAACGAATAGATGTACCCGGTGCCGTTGGAGGTCTTCGCCCAACGGGCGGCCTGCACGGCACCGCTGGTCTTGAGCGCGAGCTCGTAGAATCGGCGCTGCCAGCGGTCTTCGGGCAAGCGGCCTTCGTTCATAAGCCGCCACAGGTTGCCGTACGTGCTGACATTGTTGAACCCGTGGTCGTGCACGCCGACGTGCGTGAGGTGCGGCGGCATGACGGTAAGGGTTCGCTCGCGGCCCAGCTCGAGATAGCGCTCCTCGCCGGTGGCGTCGAACTGCAAAAGGGCCGAGCCGTACTGGAACCCCTGCGTCCACTCGGTCCAGCCCCGGGCCGTGTATCGGCCTTTCATCGTAAAGACGGGCGAAGCCGAACCGGGCGGGCAGCTCTCTTCCACCGCGTCGATGCACTCGGCCGACCGGCCCCAAAACCGCTCGAGCCGCGGCAGCAGATCGACCGGCGTCAGTTTTCTGTCTAGATGAATCACGTCAACACAAAGAGGATTTCACCACGAAGGACATGGAGGGCACGGAGGGCCACTTCGTTGGCATCCCGACTGAACGAGAAAGCAAGTTTCAAGATGGATTGTAGCTGGTCTCTTTGAGGCTGGGCTTACGACGTTCCGCGGGCGTCACTGTATCCAAGCCGTGACGTACGCTCGATTCTTCTGCGTGTCCTCCGTGTGCTCTGCGGTTAAACTACTACCGCTTGATTCGCGCCGAGCCGCCGGCGGCGATGTGCAACAGCTCGTCGAGCGTGATCTGGCTGGTGTCGCCGCGGGTACTCATGAGGAGAGCACCGTGGGCGACGCCGAGGTCGACGCACTCCTGCGGCGCACGGCCGGTGAGGAAGCCATACGTGAAGCCGGATGCGAACCCGTCGCCGCCGCCGACGCGGTCCTCGATTTCCAGGTCGGGATACGAGGGCCCGTCGTAAAATGTGCCGTCGTGCCACATAATGGCCGACCAGTCGTTGACCAAGGCGGTCTTCACGCCGCGGAGCGTCGTACCGACAACCTTGACGTTCGGATAATCCTTCACGACGCGGCCGACCATCCTTTTGAACGCGGTCGTATCGAGCTTGCCTTTCTCCACGTCGACGCCTTCCACATCGTAACCGAGCACCTTCTGAAAATCCTCCTCGTTGCCGATCAGGCAATCGATGTACGGCACGAGCGGTTTGGTCGTGGCGATGGCGTCGGCGGAGGACCACAGCTTGGAGCGGAAATTGAGGTCGTAGCTGACGATGGTGCCGGCCTCGTGGGCGGCTTTCACGGCCTCGGCCGCGACTTTGCGCGTGCTGTCGGAGAGGGCGGCGAAGATGCCGCCCGTATGCAGCCAGCGAACGCCCTCGCGGCCGAAAAGCGTTTTCCAATCCACTTCGCCCGGCTTGATGCCGGCGGTGGCGGAGTGGCCGCGGTCGTAGAGCGTCACCGAGGCCCGCTTCGAGTGTCCCACCTCGGTGAAGTTCAGGCCGATGCGGTCCGCCTTGCCGACGCCGTCGTACTTGCGGGTGACCGCGTGCGAGATATCCATGCCGACGGCGCGGGCGTGGTTGGCAACGAGGTGGCCCATGGGGGAAGTGTTCAGCCCGCCAACCCAGCCAGTCCGCAGGCCGAGGCGCGCCAGCGCGTAGGCCACGTTATATTCGCCGCCGCCAACCCACATTTCGAGGGCGGGGGCGAATTCGATCCGCCCATGGCCGGGCGGCGACAGCCGGATCATGCACTCGCCCAAGGAAACCAGGTCGAACTGGCACGAGTCGGCCGATTTCACGTTCAAACCCATGCGATTCGTCTCCTCACAATGGAC
>CAZHIV010000135.1:0-3321 GCA_964532675.1 uncultured Planctomycetaceae bacterium | reverse complement strand
TCGGCCTGCCGACGACGCAAAAGATCATCGGCGCGCACGGCGGGCGGATCAGCGTGCAGAGCGAAGTCGGCCGCGGCACGCAGTTCACGATCGAGCTGCCTGTGCCGCCGCGGCTCGCGGGCGAGTGAAGGCAGGTCAGGCTGTGCCTGACATACGACCGCGTCAGGCACAGCCTGACCTACGATCCTGGTTCTCTTGGCGGAAAGGTCCCGCCCGGCAGGCGGGACCTACTTTGCCAGCGGTGCATGCCCCGTTCGGTGGCTTGGCCCGGCACGGGTCGGCCGTAAACTTTACTCAAGCGGCACAGTTTCCCATGCCGACAAGAAGGGCGTACGCCAGGGGGGCGGTACGCGCCGGAAGGTAGGTCAGGCTGTGCCTGACAAACGCCGGCCGTCAGGCGCAGCCTGATCTGCATGCGTCAGGCGCAGCCTGATCTGCATGCGTCAGGCACAGCCTGACCTACACAAGGCCTCCCATGTCGAGCGGGTCCGTATCTTCGACCAACGCCCGGCGCCGCGGGATCGCGGCGGCCGTGTACGATTCGTTCGCCGATCTCGGCGCCGTGGTTATCCGCTGGCTCGAAACGCTCGGCGACATGACGCTGTTCGTGCTGCGGATGTTCTCGTGGCTCGTGACGCGCATGCCGCGGCGGGGCACGCTGATACCGGCGTTCTACAACATCGGTGTGCTGAGCCTGCCGGTGATCGCGCTGACGGGCACGTTCATCGGCATGGTGCTGGCGGTGCAAACCTACACGCAGTTCAAGCAGTTCGGCTTCGAGACCCGGCTGGGGGCGCTGATCAATCTTTCGATGTGCCGGGAGCTGGGGCCCGTGCTGGCGGCCACGATGCTGGCCGGCCGCGTGGGCAGCGCGATCGCCGCGGAGATCGGCACCATGCGCGTGACCGAGCAGATCGACGCCCTCAGCTCGATGGGCGCCAACCCGGTGCATTACCTGGTCGTGCCGCGGTTCCTGGGGTGCCTGCTCATGATCCCCTCGCTGACGGTGATGGCCATCTTCATGGGCGTGGTGGGCGGCTGGCTGTACAGCGTGCAGGTGTTCGGCATCGATTCGTTCCACTACTGGAACAACTCCCAGCAGTTCGTCGGCAACTGGGACCTGTTTTACGGCATTTTCAAGAGCGTGTTCTTCGGCGCGACGATTGCCGTGGTGAGCTGCTACCGCGGCTTCAACTGCTCGCCCGGGGCCGAGGGGGTTGGCCGGGCGGCGACCGCGGCGTTCGTGCTGTCGTTCGTGATCATCATCGTGCTCGATCTGCTGCTCAGCATCGGGCTCGATCGGGTGCATGACATTATTTGGCCGGAGGTGGTTTAGTTTCGGAAGAGTGGGAGACGGGGAGAATGGGAGACGGGGAGATGCAAAGCGAGGCGTTTGCGACGAGGCTTCCCCTCTCCTATTCTCCCACTCTCCCCCACTGGCAAATACCAAATGGCTTCAACAGATCATAAAGCGAAATCCCCCGCCGGCGGCCTGATCGAGCTGCACGAGCTGGGCGTATCGTTCGGCCGGCACGAGGTGCTGCGCGACGTTTCGCTCGAGGTGCCGCGGGGGCAGACGCTGGCCGTGATCGGCGAAAGCGGCTGCGGCAAGACGGTGCTGCTGAAAACGATCATTGGCCTGCAGGCGCCGACCAGCGGGTATGTGGCATTCGACGGAGAGCGGATCGACCGCCTTGGCGACAAGGAGATTACGGCGTTGCGCAGCCGCTTCGGCTTTTTGTTCCAGAACGCGGCGCTGTTCGACAGCATGACGGTCGCGGAAAACATCGCGTTTCCGCTGCGCGAGAATCGCCGCCTGCAGGCGGAGGAGATCTGGCCGAGCGTGAAAGAGCGGCTTTCGCAAGTGGGGCTGCCGGAAAGCGTGCTGGAAAAGCGGCCGGCCCAGCTTTCGGGCGGCATGCGGAAGCGCGTCGGGCTGGCGCGGGCGCTGGTGATGAGCCCCGAGGCGCTGCTGTACGACGAGCCCACGACCGGCCTCGATCCGATCATGAGCGACGTGATCAACGAGCTGATTCTCCGCACGCGCGAACAGCAGCCGGTGACGAGCGTCGTGGTAACGCACGACATGAAGAACGCCACCAAGGTGGCCGACCGGATCGTGATGCTCTACCCGCTTTCGCGGCTGGAGCCGGGCGAAAGCCAGATCATTTTCGACGGCACGCCGAAAGAGATTATGGCGTCGAAAGACAAGCGAGTGGCCCAATTCGTCCGCGGCGAAGCGGGCGACCGGCTGGAAGAAATGCAAGTCAGCTATTAGCTGTTAGCTATTAGCTCTTAGCCAGAAAAACCGAACCGCTTCTAGCTAACAGCTAATAGCTAATAGCTAACAGCTTCCTAATCATGAACGAACGACAGATGCAATTCCGGGTGGGCGTGGTGGTGTTCGCCACGGTGATCATCGGCGGCCTCTTGGCGACGCTTAACGCGCCGCTGCCGACGGGGTGGCTGCCGTGGGGGCGGCTCAGCTACGAAGTAGCGATCAAGCTGGACAAAGCGCCCGGCGTGGCGCCGAATACGCCGGTGCGCAAGAACGGCATCCTCATCGGCCGGGTGAATTCGATCGACGACCGGCCGGACGGCGTCATCCTGAAAGCGGAGATCGACGGCAACCGGCCGCTGTATCCGCAATACGAGCCCCACGTTCGCACGAGCGTGCTGGGCGACGCGACGATCGACTTCGAAACGCTGCCGCTCCCGGCCGATGCGCAGCCGGTGCCGGACGGCTACGAATTCACGGGTGAGGTCGAGCCGAACCCGTTCGACGCGCTCGCCGATTTCGCGAGTCTCAAGGAAGAATTCGCATCGGCCGCCCGCTCGCTGGACGAGGCCGGCAATCAAGTCTCGAAACTGGCCGAGCGGGTGAACAACGCATTCGGCGACGAGACGGAGGAGGGCCGCGTCACGCGGCTGTTGGATACGACCGAACGGGCGATGAACCAATTCGCCTCGACGATGACGGCGTTCAACGAGATCATCGGCGACGTGCCGGCGGACGCCGGGCCGCGGGTCGACGGGCGGCCGTTCGACGGCCGGCAGCCGTTCGATGCGCCGGCGCCAGGTGTCGCGCCGCCGGGCGGCGTGCAGCCGCCGGTCGAGGGTCCCGAGCTGCGGCGGCGGATTCGCCAGGGCCTGAACGAGCTGCCGGACGTCACCCGCGACGCGCGGCTCACGATGCAAGAGTTCCGCAACACGCTGAAGCTGGCCGACCGGAATCTCCGCAACCTGGAAGGCTTCACCGAGCCCCTCGGCGAGAAGGGTGAAGTGATCGCGGAGGCACTGTTGCGAGCCGTCGATGGAATC
>CAZHIV010000134.1:0-5191 GCA_964532675.1 uncultured Planctomycetaceae bacterium | reverse complement strand
TAGGCCCACCAGTCCGTCGGGGCGTACCAGTAAATGACCAGGATGTTGAGGCTTTCGGCGTTGTAGTCGTTGAAGAAAACGCGGGGCGGAAATTCCTCGAAGCCGACAATCGGATGAATCCGCTCGCGGATGTCCTTTTCTTCGAGGATATCTCGGATGGCCTGCACCGCGGCGGCCACTTTCTCGCGCGGCGTGTCGTAGGTGATCGTGACGTTCATGAGACGCCGAATGGTGCGGCGGCGGGCCACGTTTTCGATCGATTCATTGACCAGCGTCGAGTTGGGTATCGTCACTAAATGATCCGTCAAGGTGCGCAAGCGCGTGCAGCGAAACCCGACGTCTTCCACCACGCCTTCGTATGTACCAAAGTTGATCCTTTCGCCGAGGCGGACGGGCCGCTCAGCCAGCATGATCAGGCCGCCGATAAAGTTGTTGATGAGTGCCTGGCTGCCGAAGCCGACGCCAATCGCCAGGGCACCGCCGAGGATCGTGAAGGCGGTCAGCGGCACGTTGACGGTCCGCAGCGCCGCCAGCGCGACGAAGCCGAGCAAGCTATAGAAGACGATCGTGCGAATCGCGGCGATGCCGTCCTTGCTGAGTCGAAAGCGTTTCAGCAGCCGATTCGCGAAAAGGACGGAAAGAAACTGCGAGGCGACCCAACCGCCGATGAGAAGGATCAGCACCTTGACGATCTTTCCGACGGTGATCGATTCGTCGCCGATCCACGTGAGCTCGGCATTCCATACCTGACTCGCGTGATACCAGGCCCCGAAAGCGAGCGTTTTGGGGGTCAGCGCCTGCACGCCGAGGCCGATTTCTTCGAGCAGCTTCTCGTGCACCCGGCGGCTCGTTTCGATGATCACCATCTCCCGCTCGCGGATTTTCAGCATCGCCTCCACGTGGATCCGCTGCATGTCGAGCGCCGTGACGAGGCCCGGCGGGCCGCTCTTCGCATCGCCGGCTTTCTTGGTGATGCTGGTCAGCGTGCTGCGCAGGTCTTTCATCCGGAGAATCTGCATCCACAGCGCCGTTTCCAGGTCGGCCAGGGCGGCCTGCGTCTGTTTTTGCCAGTCTTTGTATTGGCTCCACGCCTGCTGGTCGGCCACCGTTTGCTTTGCCGATGCGATCTCGTATCGCCGACTCCAGGCCACGCGCAAATGGGCCAGCCGCTGCAATCGCTGCGTGTAGGAATCGATTTCGTCGGAAAGCTTCTCATGCGCCCGCCGGCGCTCGGCCAACTGTTCGGCAAGCACCGTCCGATCGCCGGTCTCGGCATCGAGTTGCCGCTGGATCTCTTGAATCTGAACGCTGACGCTGTGCAAGCTGTTTTCGCGGCTGGCCAGCTGTTTCTTGGCCGATTCTTCTTTCTTGGTGATGTCGTCGATTTGTGCCTGGTAATCGGCTTCCGAGAAGACGACCAACGGGCTCATCCGCGCCAGGCGATCCTGGCAGATCTGCACGGCGAGGCGCTGCGTTTGTTGGGCCAATTGTTCGCGGGCGACTTCGCGTTTGCGAAGCGCGAGCGTTTCCTGGGCGAGCCGCGACGCCTGGCGGGCCTGGCCGGCCGCCGCCAACAGCTCACCGGCGTTGGGAGCTTCCTTGGCCGTTTCTTTGGCTTCTTGCGCCTGGCGAAGTTTTTTATCCGCTTCTTCCGACGCTCGGAGCGCTTTTTCGAGGGCGGCTTTGGCCGTGGCGAGCTTGTCGTCGAATAGCGTCGCCCGCACGCGCTCCGCCGCCAACTCGTCTTTCAGGCCGTCCATGTCGAGGAAGGAGCAGGCGGCCAGTCGCTCGCCGTCGGCCGGCGCCTTCAACTGCGTCTCCAGCTCGGCCTTGCGGGTTTCAAGCTCCTTGATTTGTTGCTCGACCGTCTGCTGCTGGGCCAGGACGGCATCGAGTGTCTGGAAGTAGGCGACTTCCTGCGCGGCCGCGGTGTCCGAGGCGCCTTTGGCCTCGAGCTTGTTTTGCGCCACGCGCAATTGTTCGGCCGTCTCGTTGCGCTTTTCCGCCGCCGTCTCGGTCGGGGCCTGCGGTTCGGCGGCGGGCGCCGCCGGCGACACGAGAGGAATCAAAGAAGGTTGCCCCGCTGCATCGGCCGTAAATGCCAATGCCAGCGCACAGCAGACAAGTAACAATGCGTATCGCCGCCCAGCGTGCATGACGCCCTCTCTTCCTTGATCGGGTCGTGCATCGCGTCAGGCATCATGCCCGACGAGCCGATGTATCCATTCGTCGCCATTCGTATCACTGCGGCACCAAGGCCGGCAGCCACCCCCGAGGCGCAAGGCGTAAGTATGCGGATTTCGGCCGTCCGGTCAACTTGAGTGTGGATGCTAGCTGCGGGGGGCGACGGACAGGCAGTAGGGTGTGTCGAGGCCTGGCGAGACACACCAATTTGAGCAGGATCCTGGTGTGTCTTGAGGACTCGACACACCCTACGACTCCTTGTCTCCCTGTCTGCTTCCGCTATTGTCCGCCGCGGCTCGGCGGACCTATGACTCGTCATTGCTGTTCTGATCGACGTCCACCAGAAAATCGCCGCGCAGGAAGTTTCGGCCGATCAGCAGCGGGAATTCCATGTTGGTGCGATCGTTGAGCGTGACGAGCACGTCCTTGCGAAAGCCGTTCCATTCGAACGTCAGCGGCACCTTGTAGCGGTGATCGAACTCGCCGTCGTCGAACACCGAGGATTTGATCCGCACCGCTTTGACGATGCGGGCTTCCAGCCATTCCTCCTGGCCGTCGTCGTTGATGACGAGAAAGCGTATCTTCTTGCCGACGTTGTCGGTCCGCTTGCGGGCCTTGTCCTCGATCGTGATCTTCTCGACGTGCAAAGAGCACGATTTGGCCCCCGTATCGATCCGCGCGCGGAAGGCGAATCCGGTGCTCACTTCGGTCAAGGTTGCGGTGGCCCCGATGATTTTTTTGGACTCTGTCGGCACGGAATCGCCCCAGGCGAAGAATACTCCAACAGCCGCGAAAAGCGTCACGAAGCCGACGACCGCTGGGGTCCGGCAGATCGGGCGACACGCTGGAAAAGGTGTATATATGCCCAAAAACATAGAAAACGGCTCCAAACGAACCGGCGAGGCAGCTACCAACCCGACGTCGGTTCATCCCGATTTTACCGCAAAAAGCGAATTTAGGGAATGAAATCGCTGAGGGCTTAAGCGCGTTTTCCAGGCGCCGGCCCGACATCATTCGAAACTATAATTGAAAACCGTAGGCCCACCAGGAAGAATGATCGCGTCGAAGTGCCCGCGAGTTTGCCCGCCATGAATTCCCGCAGCTTGAGTACGATCGCCATTGTCGGATTTCTGCTGTTGGGCGGAATCCTCATGGGGCTGCGGTATCGCGCGGTGCGCCAGGAGCGGACCGCCGTCGAGGACAGCCGCTGGGAGTTGACGTATGTCATTCAATTCCGGGTGGAGAGCCTGCCGGCCCAGGAATCGGCCCGGCTGCGTTTGGCGCTGCCGTTTGATACCAGCTATTGCAAAGTGACGCGAAACACGCCCACGACGCCCCAATTGAATCGTCGCGTGCTGGGTCGCTTCAAAGGAACGCAAAAC
Source organism: uncultured Planctomycetaceae bacterium (assembly GCA_964532675.1). Lineage (GTDB taxonomy): Bacteria > Planctomycetota > Planctomycetia > Pirellulales > Lacipirellulaceae > JABDGM01. Next base: position 1,625 of record CAZHIV010000134.1, on the reverse strand, counting down.
TACTACCTCGAGCTGACGACCAAGCAAGCTTCAACCGATCAGTATCTGGCGACGGCCACGTTTCAACTGCACCTCAGCCCCCGGCCCCACGCCGGCCGGCAAGCGGCGCTGGAAACGCTGACTCCCGACACCGAGAACATGTTTACTCAGGAGGAACCGGAGCTCCCGGTTTCGCGAGTCGAAGTGCGGCAAGTCGCCCAGTCGGCACAGAGCGAATCCGACACCCGATTGCAGCAGGTGCAATGGGTGTTCGACTATTGCTCGGGCATCGATTCGCAGTCGGAAGCGGCCGGCGACAGCGTCGTCGATGCCATCGCCAATCGGCGCGGCACGCCGCTGGCGCGGGCCCGCGCGATGGTCGCCGTGTGCCGCGCGCTGGGAATGCCCGCGCGGCTGGTCGCCGGCTTCATCGTGCGGCAGGGCAACGATATCGCACCGCACGTTTGGGTCGAGGTATTCCACAAGCAAGAGTGGCTGCCGTTCGATCCGGTAAACGGCTACACCTTCAAGCTGCCGATGAACTACCTGCCCGTGCGCCGCGGCGCCGATCAAATCCATTGGCCCGTGGCCAATATAACCGACCCCAATATCAAGTATTCGATCAACCGCCTGCAGCCGGACCAGAGCGTGCTGGCTGGGGAGATCGAGCATCCGTCCCAAATCCTGGATCTGCGGCGGCTGCCGGTGCCGATGCACAACGTGATGTCGCTGCTCTTGCTGCTGCCCTTCGGCGCGCTGATCACGGCGTTGATGCGGAACGTCGTGGGGCTGCAAACATTCGGCACGTTCGCCCCTGCCCTGTTGGCGATGAGCTTTATCTACGCCGACTGGGAGACCGGCCTCGCCATCCTGCTGGTCGTCGTCACGGCGGGGTTGGTCGGGCGACTGTGGTTGGAACGCCTCCGCCTGTTGATGGTGCCGCGGCTGAGCATCATCCTCACCGTGGTGATCCTTTGCGTGGTGTTCAGCGTTTCGGCGCTCGACTTCATGAAACTTACCCACAGCCCCCAAGCCGTGCTGCTGCCGATGGTCATTCTCACGATTTTGATCGAGCGGTTCCACGTGACGGTCGAGGAAGACGGCCTCGTGTACGCGATCCAATTGACCGTGGGCACCGTGTTCGTGGCCGCGCTCTGCTACCTGGTGTTGCGCTGGGATGAAGTCGGGGCCTGGGTGCTGCGGTATCCCGAAGCGCATTTCATCACGATCGCGGTCTTCATCCTGCTCGGACGCTACGCCGGCTATCGGCTGACCGAGCTGTGGCGGTTCCGCGACCTGGTCGAACCGAGCGAGCCTACCCGATGAGCGCACGACGTCGCCGGCTGTTCGTCTGGCCCAACGAATTGGAAGACAGCGGCGTGCTGGGCATCAACCGGCGGAACCTGGCGTTCATCCAGGAGAGCAATACCCGCGCGCTGTATCCGCGGGTCGACAATAAGATCATCACCAAAACGATCTGCCACGCGCACGGCATTCCGGTTCCCGAGACGTACGCCGTCATCCGCCGCTATGGCGACGTGCGGCGGTTTTCGAAGCTGATCGGCGATCGGACGGAGTTCGTCGTGAAGCCGGCCTCCGGCGCCGCGGGCCGCGGCATCATCGTCATTGCCCGCCGCAAGGGGAAA
>CAZHIV010000133.1:0-15374 GCA_964532675.1 uncultured Planctomycetaceae bacterium | reverse complement strand
ACGCCGGTCAGGCAGATCAGCTTGTTGCGCGGCAGTACCAGGTCGACGCTGCGGAGGTTGTGCTCGCGGGCACCGCGAATAACGATATCGGAAGCGGGCATCAATGCGCCGTGGAATTTTGCAGTCCTAAAGCGCCGAGGGCTGCCGTGGTCGCCATGAGCGTCCGCAGACTCGAGCGCAAACCACCTATTTTAGAGCCGCCGGGGCAATCAGAAAAGGCGGCGATTTTTAGCCCGCCAACTCCCGCTTATGTCCAGTGCCAGCAGACGCGACTACGAACTGCTAGATTTCGGCGACGGCCGGAAACTGGAGCGGTTTGGCCCCGTAGTGCTTGACCGGCCGAGCCCGGCGGCGGAAGGAGTCGAGCGGGCGCGGCCGGAGTTGTGGCGGCAGGCTGCCGCGCGGTTTGTCGGGGCGCGGGCCGGCGACGGGCGATGGGAGCCGGCGGCGACACGATGGCGGCCGGACGATTGGGGGTTTGTGCACGACGGGGTTGCATCGTTTCGATTGCGGCTCGATGCGTTGCCGTCGGGACAGGTGGGGGTGTTTGCGGAGCAGTGCGGGAATTGGGATTGGATTGCGCGGGAGGCCGCTAAGCCGCAAGCGATGGGCGAGGCTCGGCTACGGGTTCTTAATCTGTTCGCGTATACGGGGGGTAGCACGTTGGCCGCCGCGGCTGCCGGGGCGCAGGTCGTTCACGTCGATGCGGCGCGGAACATGGTTGAACGGGCGCGAGAGAATGCCGCGCTGTCAGGGCTCGCCGACCGGCCCATCCGCTGGATTGCCGAGGATGCACTGAGATTCTGCCGGCGCGAAGTGAAGCGCGGCAACCGCTACGACGCGGTCGTGCTCGACCCGCCCAGCTACGGCCACGGACCCAAGGGCGAGCCGTGGAAGATCGGCGAACACCTCTTGCCGCTGCTCAAGCTGTGTGGCGAGCTCTCGGCCGAGAGCCGCGCGTTCGTGCTGGTGACCTGCCATTCGCCCGGCATCGGGCCGGCCGAGCTGGCCGCTTACCTGGCGGAGGGCATCTTCGGCCACTGCGGCCAGCCGCCGCGATCGGGCGAGCTGTTTCTGGAAACGCGCGATGGCCGGCGCCTACCCAGCGGCGTCTTTGCCCGGTGGCCGGCGTAGGTCAGGCTGTGCCTGACGTCGGCTGGTCAGGCGGAGCCTGACCTACTCGTAAACCGAGCGGGTTCGACGGGTCCAGCCCGAGAAGCGTCGCGGCGATTTCGGCGGCCATGGGGCGTTTGCCGAGTTGGACCAGCGTCGAGATCAGTCCTCGGCCGGCCTCGAAGAACGGCCGATTCGCCGGCTCGGAATACAACAGCGGCTTGGGCATCGACGAGCGCCGCAGCGTTTGCAAACCGAGCTGGTAGCCGGCGCCGAAGTGGCCGCGGGCCAGATTGAGATCGCCCTCCGTGACGGCCAGCTCGCCGAGCAGCACGTGGGCCGCCAGGAACTCGCTGCAATCGGCAAGCAGCCACCGCAGCTCGTCGCGGGCGATTTCCGTCTCGCCGGCGTCGATCATCAGCCGCACTTCGTCGAGGTCCTCGGCCCGGTCGCGGGCGCAGCGCGGATGGGCCAACACCCAGCTCCGCCCATCGGCCGTGCGGCGCACGCCAAGTGCGCTCGGCGACGATACTGGACGACGGCGGTGAGGTCTGCGTTTCGACACGTGCGCAATTACAAATGAACAAACGACCACAATAAACCAGTCACGACGACGTATTGTATCTGACAGGATTTACTGGATTGACTGGATATTGGATCGAATTTCGATCCTGTAAATCCTGTAGATACTGTCTACAACCCGTCGTGCTCGTCGTGTCGTCGTGGTCAAATTCCCGCGCCCAGAGCGTGGATTTCCTCGGCGTCGAGCACGGCATCGTTCGACTCGAACAGCCGGCGGAGGGCCGCTTTGTGGAGTTTCATCTTCGTGCCGCCGACGCCGATCGCTCCGTAGCAGATTTGGCCATCTCGCTCGGTTGCCTTGTCCTGCGGATCGATGCCGGCGATGCCCGGGGGCGGCACGGCATTGAGGTCGATTGCAAGCTTTAGTTCGCCGGCCGCACGGCGGACGGCCGCCGGCAACAGTTCGACGCCCGGCGCCCCGGCGGCGACGACTGCGGCAGCTCCGTCGAGTACCGCCCGCAGCGAATCCTCGTCGCGCGTCTCGAAAGCTTCCAGCTGGGAATCGGGCACCAGTGTGCGCAGTTCCTCGCACACCCGCTGCGCCCGCGCCAGCTGGCGCGAGGCCACCCGCACGGCAACGCCTTCGCGGGCCAGCAGTCGCACCACGCGCCGCCCGACCGACCCGGTGGCGGCGAGCACCGCGACCGTCGCTCCGGCGAGCGGCACGTGTTTGCGCGCGCAGAGCACCGCGGCGGCGGCCGTGGTGTTCGCACCGGCCGGGTCGAGCATCACCGAGACGCGGATCGGACCGAAGAAGCACTCGCGCACCTTGGCCAGCAGCGCCTCGCCCGCCGCGACGTCGGTGCCGCCGATGAACACGGCCGTGTTTTTAAGATCGGCCGGCGCGCGGGTGAACATGGCGCCGTAGACCAGGTCGCGAACCGCCTCGGGCGCGACGCCGCCGTGCCGCAGCAGCTCGTCCACGCCCGCGTCGACGGCCACGACCGCATCGAACACGCTCGGCTGCACGTCGGTGTCGAGGCAGAGGAGGATTCTGGCAAGAGTCCGTTGTCCGTTGTCCGTTGTCCGTTGCACTGCGATTCCCTCCTGCTGCAACTGACAACTGACCACGGACAACTGACAACTGACACGGACAGACTAAAAACCCCGGAACGGATGGGCCGCCTTGTCCTTGCCGGCGAGGATTTCGTCGATCGTCGGTTTGCCGTTCATCGCGCACTGGAGCGCTTCCTTCGTGGCCTGGTAGTTGAAGTCGTAGATCTTCTTGTCGTCGGCCGCCTCGGGGTGGATGAACACGCCGCAAACGCAGACAAAATCCTCGGCCTGCTTCTTCGAGATCACGCCGTCGGCGACCGAATCGGCGACGGCCTTGGCCACCGCGGCCTGCGCGGGGCCGAACATCTGCACGGCCTGCCGCATGCCCTTGATCGTCACCTTGGTGATCATCGCGGTGGCCGGCTTGGCGAGCAAGTTGGGGGCGAGCACGGCCATCAGGTTCGTGTGGCCCTCGCTCTGCCGCGCCAGGGCGTTGGCAAACGCCGTGCCCACGGGGCCGTCTTTGCTGCCGATGATCAAGTCGATATGGGCAACCTCGTTCCCCTCGCCCGCCAACGCTTCGCCGATAAACATGCTCATCCGTCAATCTCCCTTTTTTGGTATTCAGCTGGTAGGTCAGGCTGTGCCTGACAACATAGTGCATGTGGAGTCAGGCACAGCCTGACCTACGAATGGCGACCGCCCAATGCCGTCGCCAAGGCATCCGTTGCCATGCAACAAAACAATCGCCGAACCGCGAACATATCACACCGGGCCTCGTTTGCAAGGCAAGCTCCGCCGGCCGGCAGGCGGGGCCAATTCGCCGGAAAAACCGGTTCCACCGCCCCTCGGCAGACCGGCCCGGCATCCTGGACAAATTCCACCCTTTTTGGAACAATGGATGCGGGCACGCGGAACAGAGGCACAAAGAAGGGCGTAAGCTCTTAACATCGGAAGGGGTTCGTTATGAGGCACCATCGTCGAGGCTTTACGCTGGTCGAGCTGCTGGTCGTGATCGCGATCATCGGGACGCTCGTCGCGCTGCTGCTGCCGGCCGTGCAGGCGGCTCGGGAAGCGGCCCGCGGAAACACCTGCCGCAACAACTTGAAGCAGTTGCAGCTCGCCCTCACCAGCTACGACACGCAGCTCAAAAAGCTGCCCGGCTACGCCAACGAGCTCTACAACCCGAACGTGGCAAAGACGGGTGGCATTCCGAATCAGGGCCGCCGCGCCAGTTGGATCGTGATGGTCTTCCCGTACATGGAGCTCAACCCGCTGTGGGACGAATGGTCCAACAATTTTGCGGATGCGCCTAATGCGCCGGAGATCGAAAGCCTGCTCTGCCCCAGCGATCCGCCGGAAACGCCCGGCCAGCCGTGGACGAGTTACGTCGGCAACGCCGGCCGCGGATTTACCGATAACGTGAGCGGCACTCCCGATCCGACCGTGGAAAACGCGGCCGACGGCGTTTTCTTCGACGACAACAAGTTCGGCGGATCCAGCTCAGCGTTCGGCGATACTGATGGCCGCGAGCTCGACGCCCGCCTCCAGATGTCGCTCGGATACATTCAGGCCAACGACGGCACGAGCAAGACGATCATGCTGTCCGAGAATCTGCACGCCTGGTATTGGACGTACGACATTACTACGTCGGGAACCCAAGTGGCCGGCAGCTCAAGTGTAATCGACGGCGATCCCAAACATTTGTTCGGATTCATTTGGAAGAACGATCCGTCGGACATTGAGCGGATCAACGGCGATCGCTACTTCGATCAGGGAACCCCGCCTACCTCGATAAAAGTGTGGCAAGACCCCGCCTATGAAAGCTACGGATATCCATCGAGCGCGCATCCGGGCGGCGTGAACGTCGCCTTCTGCGGTGGCCAGATCGTATTCGTCGCCGAGTCGATCGACCCGCTGGTGTACTCGCAGTTGATGACGTCCAACCGCAAGCGGTCCGGGCTGTTCGACATCAACCAGAACCCTATCGTGCCGGAGCGCAAGCTTCCCGCGCCGCCGGACAACTTGTATTGAGCGCCGCGTTTACTGACCACCGTCCAGCCGCGGTGGATCTACGGGCCGCAGATCCTCGCGCGCGTACAGCTGCTCGACGGGCTGGCCGCCTTCGGTGATCTGATACCGCAAGGCCCCGCTGCGATCATCCCACAGCATCTCGCGAATCACGCCCACTCGCGGCTCGTTCAACATGCCGCGGCTGACGACTTCCACCCAGCCGCCCAGCTCGAGGCCCTCCAACTCGACCTCCTGCCACAGCGTGCGCAACACGCGCAGCCGCAGCTCGCCGTAGTGCATCACCACGTAGTCGCGCGACGTGCCGTCGCGGCGAAACACGCGGTTGCTGGGGATCATCGACCGGGCGACGGCCACGTCCTCCGGATGCACCCACCCGTCGCCATCCTCCGGCCACCAGGGGAAGTACCCATACTTCGGATCGCTCTTAAGCGGCGGTGCGGTCATAACAGTTTTGCGAAATTCGCGGCCCCGGTTTGGCAACCTATAATTATACACGCAATTTGTCCGTCGTCAGTTGTCCGTGGTCCGTTGTGGCTCTACACGACTGACAACTGACAACGGACAACGGACCACGGACCACGGACCACGGACACTTTCGATGCGCGTCCAACAACTGCTCGAGCACCACGGCATCGCGGTGAATCCCTTCGCGGAGGAGGATGCGCAATCCGACCCGGTTTTCAAGGAGCGGTGCCGGGATGCGACGTACCACCCCGCCTGGGACAAGGTTTACGGCGACCCGGCCGATCCGGGCACGTCGATCGTTTTCGGCGAAAAAGGCTCCGGCAAGACGGCGATGCGAATGCAAATCGCCGGCCGCATCGCCCGCTACAACGCCGAGTCCAAGAATAGCCGGCTGTTCGTCATCGAATACGACGACTTCAACCCGTTCCTCGACCATTTCGCCGATCGGCTCAGTGCCCGCAAGCAGCGCGACCCGGCCCGCGTGCTGGCCGAGTTCAAGCTGTGGGACCACATGGACGCGATCCTCTCGCTCGGCGTCACCAGCCTGGTCGACCGCCTGCTGGGCGTGCCGTTCCCGTCGGGTCCGCGTGCAAACCAGATCAGCGACGATCGGTTGCGGTCACTCGACCGCCAGCAGAAGCGCGACCTGTTGCTGCTGGTCGCCTGTTACGACAACTCGACGGGCGAGACCGTCGTTTCCCGCTGGAGCCGACTGCGCCGCAAGCTGGGCTTTCATACCTGGCAAACGTGGTGGGACCGGGCGCTGGGCTTTGCCGTCATGCTGGCCGTCGCCGCGGTGATCGTTTACTGGAAGCGCTGGGATTGGCTCGCCACGCCGTGGCCGTACGCGATCGTGGCGGCCGGCTGGCTGCCGTGGCTTGCGCGGTTCGTGAAGTGGCACTTCGTTGCTCGCCGGGTGGCCCGCAACGTGCGCGTCCTCAAGCCGCACGTCGGCTCCGTGCGGCGGCTGTTGAAGCGCTTCCCCAGCCGCGACATCGAGGGCCAGCCGCTGCCCGCGGGGCCGCGCACCGACGACCGCTACGAGCTGTTGGCCAAGTTCCAGGGCGTGCTGAAGTCGCTGGGCTGCGATGGCGTCGTGGTGCTGGTCGACCGAGTCGACGAGCCGCACCTCATCACCGGCTCGCTCGAGCGGATGAAGGCCCTGGTGTGGTCGATGCTGGACAACAAGTTCCTCAAGCAGCCAGGCCTGGGTCTGAAGCTGCTCTTGCCCCGCGAGCTGGTCGATTATACGCAGCGCGAAGACCGCGATTTCTACCAGCGGGCCCGGCTCGACAAGCAGAACATGATCCCCTCGCTCGAATGGACCGGCGAAGCGCTGTACGACCTGGCCAACGCGCGGATCCGCAGTTGCGGCGCGGGTGGCGAGCAGCCGACGCTTCGCTCGCTGCTCGACGAATCGATCAGCGACGAGCGGCTGGTGGACGCCTTCCGCATGCTCCGCGTGCCGCGGCACCTGTTCAAATTCCTCTATCGCTTGCTCGTGGCGCACTGCAACGCCCACACCGACGAGCGGCCCGTGTGGCAGATTCCCCGCGAGACGTTCGAGGCCACGCTGGCCGTCTACAGCCGCGACCAGGAAGCCGTCGACCGCGGCCTGGCGGCCGGCTAGAAACCCTCTCCCTTTGGGAGAGGGCAGGGTGAGGGAGCCCCGCTCGCCGCTTAGCGCTGCGCCATCGCTTCGGTTGCCGCCGGCGCCTAAAATGCTTCCATGCGACCGTCGCGCTGGTTAACTCGCGCTATCCCTCTGATCGCCAGCCTCACGCTGCTGGCCGCCATCATCTGGTGGGTCTCGCCCGAAGCACTCTTCGAGGCCGCGGCGAAGCTGCGCTGGGAGCTGCTGCTGCCGGTCACGGCCGGGATGGTCGTCTCGCTCTACCTGTGGGACGCCTACTGCCTGCCGGCGGTGTACGGCGTCGACGGTAACGAGCTGCCCTACCGCAAATCGCTCCACGTCCGCGGCCTGTCGTACCTGGGCGGCGCGTTGAATTACGAGCTGGGCCAGGCGGCCATCGCCTGGGGCATGGCCCGCCTGCAGCAGACAGGCCTCCTGCGCATGCTTTCCCGCAGCGTGCTGTTGGCCTATCACGATGCGGTGATCCTGCTCGCCGTCGGGCTCGTCGGCTCGATGCTCACCGACGACGAGCGCGTGACCCGCATCCGGCCGTTCATCGCGATCGGGCTGGCGGCGGCGATTCTCGTCGGCGCCCTCTTTTGGTGCCTGCCGGCGCGAGTGCGAGCTCGCATCGTGACGCCGCGCATCGACGAGATTCTCGTGGGCTGGAGCTTGCGGCGCTCGTTGCGGCTCGTGCCGCTGCGGTTCGTGTACTTCGCCATCCTGGTCGTCTACGCGGCCATCGCCCTGGCCATCTGCCGGATCTCGGTCGACCACGAGGTCGTGCTCAGCACGATCCCGCTGGTGCTGCTGGCCGACGGGCTACCGAATTTCGCCGGCCTGGGCACGCGCGAAACTTCGCTCCTCCTCTTGCTCGCGCCGCCAGAGCCGGCCGTGCTGTTGGCGATGAGCCTCATTTGGTCGACCGGCATGATCATCGTCCGCTTCATCATCGGCCTGGCCCATCTCTGGTGCCACGAGCTGCTCGTCCGCCCCACGCAATAAGCCGTCTTTCAGACTTCAATCCCGCTTGCGGATTAGCTACCGCTCCACCTCCGCCAGGCTGGCGTCGAAGAATTGCTGGTGCCACAGTTGCGTGGTGATCACGCCCACCAGGCCCATCTCGATGAACAGCCGCCGGAAACCGGGCCGCATCTTGTGAATGGCCGCCCGCCAGCGGCGCACCGCCGCGGCGTCGAAGTAGCCCGTCTTGCGCAGCGATTCGTCGGACAGCAGCCCGTCTGCCCACGCCGGCGGAGCGGCCTGGTGCAGCGCATCGAGCGGCGCGTGCAGCAGGCTCTTGCGGCCGACGTGCACCGGCTCCGGCAGCCACCGCTTGGCGAGCTGCCGCTGCAGGTACTTGTCCGTCAGGCCGCGGAGCTTCCACTCCGGGCCCAGCGGCGCAAGGAAATCGAACAAGTCGCGATCCAGGAACGGATAGCGTCCTTCCACGCCGCTGTGGCCGGCCGCCCGGTCGCCGCGCGCCGCCAGGTGCAGTCCCGGCAGGTGAATCCGCGTTCCCACGTAAATCGACCGATTCAGCGGATGCCATCGCCGCAACCCGGCCTGGTTCAACTCGAGGTCATCCAGCGGCACGTGATCGCCAAGCGCCTCGAGCGTGTCGCGGCTGAAGAACTGGTACTTTGCCGCCGCCATCAGCATGTACGCGAGCAGCCAGGCGTTTTTGCCGCCGACGGCATTGAAGCTCCGCCGCACGAACCACCACGGCAGTTTGCGGGAATGCACGAGCCGGACGTACGCACGGAATCCGACGCCGCTGATCGGCAGCCCCGGCAGCCGATCGAGCGAATCTAGCCGCCGCTGGATGCGAAACCACGGATAGCCGGCCTGCAGCTCGTCGGCGCCTTCGCCGGTGATCACGACCTGGTGCCCGCCCGCCTTCGCCCCTTCGGCCAATTGCATTAGCGCCGACGCGGAGACGTCGATCACCGGGCTTTCGGCCGCCGCCACCACGCGCGGAAAGGCGTCGAACAACCGCCGGCCGGAAAGCTCCACCACCCGCGGCCGGCTGCCGACGTGCTCGGCCACGTTGGCCGCCAGGCCGCTTTCGTCCAAGTCCGGGTGCTCGATGCGAAACGTGTACGTGTCGAGCGGCGTGCCGCGAAGCTTCGCCGCCATAGAAATCAGCAGGCTGGAATCGAGCCCGCCGCTGGAATACAGTGCCACGCCCGCGCGGCTGCACAGTCGTCGCTCCAGCGCCCGCAGCAGAATCGATTCGTATTCGTCCAGCAGCTCCGGCTCGCCGCGCCGCCGGTCCTCCCGGCCGCGGTCGGGGAAATCCATCTGCCAGAACGTGCCTTGGCGAATGCCGTCGGCCGACGCGCCGGTTTTTGCTTTGATGAATCGCCCCGGCAGGAGCGAGGAAATGCCCTCGAAGCAGGTGACGGGGCCGGGCACGCCGAAGAATGTCCACAGGTGGTGCACGCCCCGCAGATCGACTTTCGCCTCCGCCATGCCCGACGCCAGCAGGGCCTTGATCTCCGAGGCGAACAGCAGCCACTCGCCTTGTCGCGACCAATGCAGCGGGCAGACGCCGAAGTGATCGCGGGCCAGCAGCAGCCGGCCCGCCGCCTCGTCCCACAACGCGAAGGCAAACTGGCCGCGGAGCCGATCGCCCGCCGCCGTCCCGTCGCGCTGCCACAGCGCGGGCAGCAGCCGACCCCAGTTCGTTTCCGGCACATCTTCGCTGCCGCCGAATTCCGACGTCAGGCTGGCGGCGTTGTAGACCTGGCCGTCCGTTACCCACGCGTGCCGGCGACCGATCTCGCCGGCGACGATGTCGCCATCGCCAATTGGCGAGTGCGATCGCATCGCCATGGCGATGCCGGGCAATTCGACGACCGCTTCGTGCGCGCCGCGATGCGATTGGGCTGCCGACATCCGCCGCACCGCCTCCAGCGACGCGCGGCCGGCGCCGGTCAAGCTGACGATCCCGGCGAAACCGCTCATCGGCCCGCGTGTCCTGCGGCAACCGTCGCGCCCCCCGCTTGCGAGCCCGCCCGCACACCCTCGGGGAACACTTCGGCGAGCAGCTCGCGAATCTCGTCGGCCGTTTCGTAGCTCCGCCGACGCGGGGACCGCTTGAGATGGTCGAGCACCTGGCCGACCTGGCCGTCGTCGAGCGTGACGCCGACCTGGGCGGCGCGGTGGGCCACGGCCCGCCGCCCGCTGTGCTTGCCCAGCACCAGCTCGACTGGCGGCGCGCCGATCCGCTCCGGCAGAAACGGCAGATAGATGCTCGGATCCTTCAGCACGCCGTCCTGGTGGACGCCGGCCTCGGTGCGGAACACGTTGCGGCCGATCACGGCCTTGTTCACCGCCGGCTCGATGCCTGTGAGCCGCGCCACCAACCGGCTCAGCTCGTACAGGCCCTCGGGATGAATGTGGCACTTCACCGGGAACTCGTCCGGGTGGATGGTGAGCGCCATGATCACCTCTTCCAGCGGCGTGTTGCCGGCCCGCTCGCCCAGGCCGTTCACCGTGCCCTGCACGATGTTCACGCCCTCGGCGACGCACGCCAGCGCGTTCGCCGCGCCCATCCCCAGGTCGTTGTGGAAATGCACGGCCAGCAGCGCGTGGTCGATGCTCCGCACGTTGTCCTGGATGCGCTTGATCCAATCGGCCGCCTTGCGCGGCGTGAGATAACCGACCGTGTCGGCGAAGCCGCACGTCGTGGCGCCGGCCATGATGGCTTCGTTGTATATCTCGTACAGGAACTCCGGCTCGGTGCGCGAAGCGTCCTCGGGCCCGAACGTGACGATCCGAAAGTGCTGCTTGGCGTACTGAATGGCGTCGACGGTCATCCGCACGATCTCGGCCTTCGTTTTGTGATGCTTCTGCTCGCGATGAATCGGGCTGATGCCGACGAACAGCGTGACGGCCCGCTTGAAAATCGAGAGCTCGCCGAGCGCTTCCACCGCGGCGTCGATATCGGCCTTGAGCGTGCGGCAATGGCCGTTCACCACCGGTCCTTTCACCGCCGCGGCGATGCGGCGGATCGACTCGACTTCTTCCTTCGCGGCGGCGGGAAAGCCGGCGTCGATCGAGTGGATCCCCACCCGCGCTAGCGCCTGGGCGATTTCCACTTTTTCATCCGGATTCAGCCGCACGCCGGGCATCTGCTCGCCGTCGCGGAGCGTCGTGTCCGACAGGAAGAGCAGCCCTTTGCGCTTGTGCCGCCAGATCGCCGCGCGCTCCACCTGGCGAAGGACCATCGATAGGACAGGATTGCGATTCACGGTCGGACTCCCTTAACGCGATTCGCCGAATTGATTCCGAAGCCTTCAGGACACAGACATAATACCCCTGCCTCTGCCCGTTCCCTACCCCATTCGCTAGCGTTTTCGCCTGCAATTCCCCGGCAAGATTTCGTCCCGCCGAGCGAATTGCACTTGAACCACGGCCAAAACGCCGGACTGCGGCGGCTGCGGATTTTACCGGTCGAACGGCGTGTTCCGACGCACGGTAATCGCGGTGCTCGCCCGGTTAAGGTACAATTGCGGGCCACAGTCCCGGTCGGCGACGTGGCTTTAGGAGGGCTCTGCCATGTTGGACACATTATTCACATTCGCCGCGCTGGTGGGCGGCACCGTGCTGCTGTTCCAGTTCGCCCTGATGCTGCTGGGCTTCGGCGACGACGGCGGCGACCTGGCCGGCGCCGATGGCGGCGACTTGTCGGCCGGCGGAGACGTCACAGCCGGCGACCCCGCCTGGCACGAAGCGGCCGACGCCGACCTGGGCCACCCCGGTGCGCCCTGGTTTTACGAAATGCTTTCGCTCCGCACGCTCAGCGCCGCGGTGACGTTCTTCGGCCTGGCGGGCAAAACGACGATGGCCTACGGCTACTCGCCGCTCGGCTCCTTCGTGCTGGCGACCATCGCCGGCCTGGCCGCGATGTATATCGTCTACTGGCTGTTCAAGCAGGTCTACAAGCTGCAGCATACCGGCACCGAGAACATCCGCAACGCAATCGGCCGGCCGGCCACGGTTTACGTCCCGATCCCCGGCAACCGTGCCGGCGCGGGTAAGGTCACGTTCCGCATGCAAAACCGCCTCGTCGAATACCAGGCGGTGACGGAAGATGAAAACCGTCTGGCCACCGGCGAAAAAGTCGTCGTGGTCGCCATCGTGAACTCCGACACCGTGCGCGTCGCCCGCGCGACCGCGCCGGTTCCCGACATGGTCTCCAGCGCATAACGAAATACCGGAGGCTACCCGGAAATTAGATCAATGTGTGAGTCTGTAGGGAACGCCCTCTGTGGCGTTCCGAGCTAGTAGGCAACGCCCTCTGTGGCGTTCCGAGCTAGACGGCCCGCCGACGGAACGGCACAGAGGCCGTTCCCTACAGGAATAATGCCCGAACAGCTAACTAACCGACAAATCAAATCGTCCTGTGAACTTGCCGCTTGCGGCAGAAGGCGAAAACGCAATGAACGCTCTACCATTCCTGCTGGCTCAAGTCGAAGGCCTCACCGACAGCAACTTTTGGCGCATCGCCGGCCCGTTCCTCATTTTCGCGGGCGTCATCGTCATCCTGATGATGATCGTCGGTTTCATTAAGTCGACCATCCGCCGCTGCAGCAGCAACCAGGTGCTGGTGGTATACGGCGCGTTCAGCGGCACAGGGCGGGCGGCCAAGACGATCCACGGCGGCACCGCCATCGTGCTGCCGCTATTGCAGGATTACCGCTACCTCAGCCTGGAGCCGATCCAGATCGAAATCCCCCTCCGCGGCGCGCTCTCCATGGAGAACATCCGCGTCAACGTGCCCAGTGTGTTTACCGTCGCCATCGGCACACAGCCCGACGTGATGACCAACGCCGCCATCCGCCTGCTCGATCTGAACGTGCAGGAAATTCGCAAGCAGGCCGAGGAAATCATCTTCGGCCAGCTGCGGCAAGTCATCGCCTCGATGAAGATCGAGGACATCAACCGCGACCGCGACACGTTCCTCGAGCACATCCAGAATTCCGTCGAGCCGGAGCTCAAAAAGATCGGCCTGGTGCTGATCAACGTCAATATCACAGACATCCAGGACGAGAGCGGGTACATCGACGCGATCGGCCAGAAGGCGGCTTCGCAGGCGATCCAGCAGGCCCGCGCGGACGTGGCCGACGAGGTGAAGCAGGGCGAGATTCGCGTGGCCGGGGCGGAACGCGATAAAGTGGTGCAAGTCGCCAGTGCGAACAAGGAGCGCGAAATCGGCACCCGCCAAGCGCAGCGGGAACAGGCGGTCCGCGTGGCCGAGCTGGAAAAAGAGCAAACTGTCGGCGAGCAAACGGCCGCCTTCCAGCGCGACGTCCAGGTCAAGCAAGCCGAGCAGGCCAAGCGTATCGCCGTGGCCGAGGCGAACGCCAGAGCGGTCGACGGCGAAAATATCTCGGAAGCCGAGATCGCCAAGTCGCAAGCCACGCTGATGGTCGAGCGGGCCGAGGCCTACGAGCGCGGCGAGGCCCGCAAGCGGGAGGCCGAGGCGGCCGTCATCGAAATCCAGAACCGCGCCATGGCCAAGGCCGCCCTGGCCGACGCGGATCGCATCGAAGCCGAGCAACGAGCCAAGTTCGAAGCCCCGGCCAAGGCCCAAAAGGCCAAAACCGTTGTGGAAGCCGAGGCCGAGGCCGAAAAGCGCCGGCTCGAGGCCGTGGGCGAGGCATCGGCCATCTACGCCAAGCTCGAAGCCGAGGCCCGCGGTCAGTATGAAATCCTGGCCAAGAAGGGCGAAGGTTTGAAAGCGATCGTCGAAGCCTGCGGTGGCGCACAGCAGGCCTTCCAATTAATGATGCTCGAACATCTGGAACACCTGGCGGACGCCAGCGCCAAGGCGATCAGCAATATCAAGTTCGACAAGGTCGTGGTGTGGGAGAACGGCGGCTCGAACGGCCGCTCGAACACGGCCGACTTCCTGCACAAGATGGCCGGCACCCTCCCGCCCATGCTGCACGTGATGCGCGACATCGGCGGCATCGACATCCCCGACAGCCTCGCCAAGCTGACGGGCGAAGAGAGCGGCAAGTCGAACGGCGCGACGCACACGGTAAGCGGCGAGCGAGCGACACCCGCGAACGGCGAAGACGACGCGCCCGTCGCCACGACGACCAAGCCGCGCGTGTAGAGTTGCCCACGCCGGCGAACATTTGGACCAATTTAGCCCCCGGTCATTGACCGGGGGCTATTTTTTCACTTTGCGTCGTGCTGCCGGCAATACGCGAGCATGTCGTCAATCGACATGCCCGATTTGTCGACGCGCTGCACCGTTTTGTCGCTCGCCGTTTCACTTGCAGCCGGAGGGGCTTCTTGAGGCGCCGCTTCCTCCACGTGCGGCTCAGCGGCCGCGGCGGCCTCCTGTTTCTCCGCGACCGGCGCCGATTCTGCTTGAGGCTTCGCGCCCGGCGCTCCGCCGGCCCGCGCCGCCGCGAGCATGTCGGCCACGCTCATCTTTGAACGATCGACCTTGGCCGGCTCCGCCGCTTCGGCGGACGACGCTTTCTCCGCCGCCGGTCCCGCTTCCGCTTGCGGCTCAGTGCTGGCCGCGCCGCCGCCGGCCTTACCGGCCCGCGCCGCCGCCAGGATATCGGCCACCGACCCCTTCCCCGCCTTGGCCGCCGGCGCCTTAGCCGCTTGCGGCTTTGCAGCCGGCTTGGCCGCCGCCTTGGCCGGCGCTTTCTTCACCTCCGCCTTCGGCGGTTTCGGCGGCGGCTTGTCGACGACCTTCAAAAACTCCGGCGCGATGTCGTACCATCCGATGTTGAGGTGGTACTCGTCGAACTCCACGAGCGCCTGGCCATTCATATTGACGGTCTTCACACGACCGACCACGTCGCGGAACCGCGCCAGCTCCGGCCTCGTCGCGTCGACGACCACGTACTTGTCCGTGTACTGCCGCTTCATCCGCTCGATTTGCTCTGCTACCATCGCTCGTCGCTCGCCCCAAGAATAAGCCCACGATTCCGGCCAACAGGAAGCCGCTATTCTGGACGATCCGGCGCTGGGCTGCAAGCGAACATGGTCGCGGGAGGGGCACGCCCGGCGGCCCGGACCGCGTGGCGGCCGGCTATTAGCTAGACCATACCGAGCTCGAGCTGACGCTGACGCGCAGCTCGTCGAACGCGCTGAGGCCGCCGCCACTCGCGGTGAGCCGCAGCACGTAGTCGCCGGCGGCGCTGAACTGCACGCTGGTGCTGGCCGACGAGGCATCGCCGAACGACACCGTTCCCGACCCGGAGACCTTCGTCCACAAGAGCGTGAGCAGCGACAGGTCGGCCGGCTGTCCGCCCTGATTCACCGTGCCGCCCAGCACGATCGGCGTTCCGCGCGGTGCCGTCCGGTCCGGCCCGGCATCGACTGTAAGGCCGGCGCTCAACGACGCGCTGTGCAGTGCGGCGGGGGCGGGCTCGTAATTGATGATCAGCTTCGGCCTATCCGCCGCGGCGGACGCCTCGCTGGTGCTGATGTCGAAGCCGTCGGACACGGAGTAGTTCTTGATGATGATGCCGAAGTTCGTCTGCGGATTGTCGATCCAGCCTTGCACCGC